>JAWKTX010000007.1:300000-419774 GCA_041398825.1 Planctomycetaceae bacterium
GTCTGCGTCTGGCGAAAATTGTTGACACCGGCGGCAAACGCCCACAACCCATACGACTGGACTCCGACGAACACTGTCGCAAATCCCATCGCGCACAAGAGGGAACGCCGGAATGGTTCCTGGCGTTCAAGACGAACATGATAGACCGCCATGTGCAGCATCCAGCTACCACACACCAAAGCTGCCGTACCAAATTGAAAGGCAGCCGGCAAAGTCAATCGATTCGATGAAACCGGCTTGCCATTCCACCACACCAGTAACAGCGCTAAACCTGCTCCGGCAGTCGCCTGCATTGCCGTTGCGGGAAAGAATCGCCTCGCGAGCGCCGCGCGCGTCTGCTTCCAGGCCAGTGCCGCTGGAACGTTGTGTGCCGCCTCAGAACCGTCCGGAGAAACCATCCCGCGCCGTCCGTCAATCAGAATTCCAGCGCGTCAAGATCGTTGACCAGTTGCTCCATCTCGCCACGATGGGCTTTCTTCAGTCCAACACTGGTGCCAACAGCTTCCCGGCCAGCCAGAATGAGTTCCGTGTCGCGTTCCCGAACAGCCGCTTCGATTGCAGATTCGCCGGAATCGCCGCCGAACAATGCCGTCAAATCAATTTTCAAACCACCCACTTCTCCGTCTGCGCCGGCGATGGCAGGTGTCTTGTGTTGTGGAAAAATGATGGCGTTCTCCGGACAGACGCGACTACATGCCGGGCACCCCTTCTTGCAGTTATCCTGCTCCTCGACGAGGATACGGTCCAGCTGATCGACGCCGTACACACCAAATAAACAGAAGTCGATGCACTCCATGCAGTTCGTACATCGACTGTAATCGATCACCGGATACCATCGCCTCGAAGTGTCTTCGGGCAATGCAGCCTTGTCATTATGAGTCGCTGCGCCGGTATCCAACGCGCGCCGCGCTTCCAGCATTCGTTCTGGTTCAAGATAACGCTGCAGCTGCGTCTGGTCCGGGCTCCCCTGAATCCAGGACATCAACTGAACCAGAGGTTCCCCGTTTTCGGCGGCAATCCGCCGGATTTCGCTGACGAAGTCATCCGCGGATTCCGAGGCTCGCAGATCAACCGTGTACAGTCGTCGATCCGGCACCTTCACGCTTCCGATGGCATGGGGACGCGATGAAGACTCTGACGATTCGTCATCTTCTTCACCATCATCGCCTTTCAGCAGCGTTGTCCCTTCCTGGCCATGGACTCCCGCACGATCCAGTGTCCATCGAGAAGCCCGTTCATACAGCCAGCTGAGCACCACCAGGTGTCCCGGCACAGAACGCAGGTACAGGAATCCCGTATGATTCTGCGGCATGTCGTACAAGTGCGGCACCAGCGACACATCAATGTCGGGCTCCGCAATCAGTGCTGTCGCAATGTCTTCTTCCAGCTGCCGCTTAGCCGGATTGCGACCCTGCGCCTGTGAAATAACGACGGTCAGTTTTTTGGCTGCCATAATGCAAACCGTTCCCAGAGAGTTCGCTTTTCGTTCGTTGGATTCATCGATACCAGAGCCGAGCTTCTGCTGAAGTCCGTTGCCGCAGAAAATTGCCCGGATGGCCGGAACCCCGGTCCATCATTGACATGGCATTCGAAGACTACGACATCTGGCCCTTAATTCGCCGCTGCGTATCGTTCCAGCCCGACTCCAGCACCTCAACGTACTGTTCTGCCGTGATTAAAGAACCGTTGGGGCGAAAAGTGTAGAGCCAGCCATCACCATAACAGTCGACATTAATGCCCGACGGGTCATTCAGAAGTGCCGGATTGAATTCAACCACGGTACCAGCACACGGCGGAAACATCGATGAAACGGCCTTCGAACTTTCGATTTCGCCAATCTCCAGTTTTTCAGGCACCAGTGTACCAGGATCGACGGACCATTCCAGAAAATAGACGTCCTGAAGCAATCTCACCGAGTACGCCGTAAACCCAACCCGGTAAATGCCGCCACCGAGAGCCTGCAGCCAGAGGTGGCGGGTACAGTATTGGCGATCGACCGGAATCAGAGCCTTGTACTGGCCCATCATAAAGTGCAGTGAATCAGACATTCGCTCATTTTCTCAGTCAAACCCAACCCCGGAAAAACCTGACGAAACGCTGTCGAACCCGAGCTGCCTTCGCTGTGTCGTGCTGTTGCCCGGTGTCGTCGCATTATGACGACATCGGTTGCGAATTTTGAGTGATCAGCGAACGACCGACGCTTGCCGCTTGAAGATTCCGGGCAAACACTGTTATCTTTCAACCTCATCCCACGCGCAAGTGGCGAAATCGGCAGACGCGCCAGCTTGAGGGGCTGGTGGTAGCAATACCGTGCAGGTTCAAGTCCTGTCTTGCGCAGTTTCAGACCAACTGAAAACCCCGTTGAGTGTCCAGCTCATCGGGGTTTTTGCTTTTCCCAGGGACCACTACCCCCACCAAAGAATTCGGGCACCAGACATTTCGGGGCACCAAAGAATTCGGGGCGAAGGCACCACGCTTCGCAGCTGGCTTTTCAACAGGCAGTTCGCTCAGGGCGATGCAACGAGTTCCGTCGAAGCATGTGACCTCAATTTCCCGTGTGAGCGACGGCGGCCCAGCAGGCAGCACACCAGGCTCGCCATGAAAAACGTCGATGGTTCTGGTACGGCCGAAATACTGACAGAACCCAGCGTGAAGTCAGCCGACGCACTGGTGGTGTTGTCTCCCAGAAACAGAAAGTTGGAGCCTGTGTACGGCGGGATCCCTACTGCACTGTAGTTGCGCAGGGAACCGCTCAACACAAGAGCACTGTCGCCAAACAGAGCATAAGTGTTGCCCAGGATCGAAAGGCTCCAGGCAACTTCGGCGGCAGTCGTATCGAAGTTCGCGGATTCCGCATGGGTGAAAAGTGGCGATGCTGACTGCGCCCAAACCTGATCTTGCCAGAATCCGAGTTCGATGCCCATCCCGTCATCCGCCAGTACAATTGCGCTGAATCCCGCTCGGTCCGCACTCGTATGACTTTCCGCATGGATCTGAAGCTCAAAGTCGAGCGAAAATCCACTGTTCCTGTCGAGTGACGGAAATCCGGGATTCTTCAGTGTTCCCAACAGATTCCGGTTGCTGTATCCGGCCGCCACAGCATCCGACGTTGTTAACCGAACCCCCGTCCCAGCCACCACACTTTGCGTTACAAGACCGCTGGCTGCATACGTCAGCCATGCCTGATCCTGAGGAAGCTGCATCGTGGCGTCGTCATAGAGTACGATTCCAGCCCGGCAACTGCTGGCAAACGCCAGGTAAACGGCAGCAGCAAGCAAAGCACGAAACGGTTGGGCACCGTGACTGAAACAACGACAACGGAACATAAGCTGAACACCCATCTACCAGGCCCTCGTTTGTCAGCCCTGCGTCAGGCTGAACAGGCGCAGGTTAACCCCTGGAGCGACTCGTTTGTAAGCTTTGTCTCGTTTTTTTGTCATCATCCAAAGTAATCAGCCGCCGTTGCGCAACCAGCGGAAAGGTGCCCACCCCGGAGGCGGTCAACAACGGACAGAATCGCAGAAAAGTCGGGTGTCTCGCACAGGCATTGCACAGAGACTACACTCGTTATCCACGCAGCAGCCGCTTGCTCCCGCCGATTCTGAATGGGGCCGCCATGAATCCCGTTTCTCTGCAACAACTTCGAATCAACCGACGTCAGTTTTTCGGTGATGGATCGCTTCGCATGGGTACTGTAGCCCTCGCGATGTCCGGCCGTGGCAGTCTGGCAGGGCAGCCAAAACCCAGCGAAGACGCTGCACCGGCTGCAGTCCATCCGCCACTTCCCGGGTTTCCGCATTTCACACCCAAAGCGAAGTCGATCATCTATCTTCATATGAATGGCGGTCCGTCTCAGCTGGATACCTGGGACTATAAACCATCCCTGCAGGATCATTTTGACCAGGACTTACCGGACAGCATCCGTCAGGGACAGCGAATCACCACGATGACCAGCGGCCAGTCCCGTCTTCCAGTCGCACCATCACTCTTCCAGTTCGCCCGACATGGTCAATGCGGAATGTGGGTGAGTGAACTATTGCCGCACACAGCGACGGTGGTCGACGATATTGCTCTGGTTCGAACCGTCCACACAAACGCGATCAACCATGATCCCGCCTGCACCTTTGTAACGACAGGCAGTGAAGTGCCGGGCAAGCCGAGCATCGGAGCCTGGCTCTCTTACGGTCTTGGAAGTGAAAGCAACAATCTGCCGGCCTTTGTTGTACTGACTCCGCAATGGTCGTCAAAGAATGCTGCACAGGCCCTGTTTACTCGCATGTGGAGCAGTGGTTTTCTGCCCTCCAGATACACTGGTGTGGCCCTCCGAAGTGTCGGAGATCCCGTCCTGTATATCGACAACCCTCCGGGTGTGGATGCCAGAAGTCGTCGCGCCATGCTGGATACAGCCGGGCAGTTGAATCAGAAGACGCTCCAGCGATTCGGGGACCCGGAAACACTGACGCGAATCGCGCAGTACGAAATGGCATTTCGAATGCAGAGCAGCGTGCCTGAACTGGTTGATCTCTCTGGTGAGACCAGAGATACGCTCGACATGTACGGCCCCGAAGTCCTGAAGCCTGGTTCCTTTGCCGCCAGTGCGTTGCTGGCACGACGGATGGTTGAGCGTGGTGTCAGAGTCGTGCAGGTACTGCATCGCGGGTGGGATCAGCACGGATCACTGCCCAGCGAAATTCGCCACCAGTGCCAGGATGTTGACCAACCCTGCGCAGCACTCCTGAAAGACCTGAAACAGCGAGGACTTCTGGAAGACACATTAGTTGTCTGGGGTGGAGAATTCGGTCGGACCGTTTATTCACAGGGAACATTGACAAAAACCAACTACGGCCGTGACCATCATCCACGCTGCTTCAGTATGTGGCTTGCGGGAGGTGGTATACAGGGCGGAGTTGTCTATGGGGAAACCGACGACTTCAGTTACAACATCGTGGACCGACCCTGCCATGTTAATGATCTGAACGCGACTATCCTGCATTGCCTGGGCATCGACCACGAACGTTTCAGTTTCCGCTATCAGGGTCTTGATCAGCGACTGACAGGGGTGGAACCACAACAGGTCATCAAAGATCTCCTGTCCGTTTAACGGCTACTGAACCCTGGTGAGCGTTCGTCTGCAGGCTCCGGTCGATCTGCCTGACTTTTCATCTTCTGAAGTAAAGTGTGTTGTCCATGATTCTGCGCAAGTCTCTGTTTAGTCTCGCCGTGATTTTCTTATCAACCGGCACTTTGCGGGCTGACGAGATTCGACACTCGTTCTTCGTCGCGGGCCCAACATTCACAGGCGTTATTGAAGAAGATGGATCCACCGGCTGGGATTCCGGCCAGCCCGGCGCGCGCGATGGTTTTGTTCTGCCGAATGGCAACTTCCTGATTGCCTGGGCCAAAGAGGTGAAGGAATTGACTTCTGACCAGACAGTCGTCTTTCATTACCGGCTTTCGGACGCCAATCAGGAAATCGGAACCGCGGTTCGACTGGCGAACGGCAACACCATGATCACAGAACTCGGCGCCAGGCCAAGGCTGATGGAAGTCACCACTGATGGATCGGTAGCGATCGAAGTGCCGCTGCAACCGGAAACCGACAACGCACACATGCAGACTCGAATGGCCCGCAAACTGGCCAATGGCAACTATCTGGTACCGCACCTGCTTGCGTTCAAAGTCAAAGAATACACGCCCGAGGGAAAAATCGTCCGAACCATTGCGACAGACCTGGAGGAACTCGGCGGCCGCGCGGCAGAGAACTGGCCGTTCACCGCCATCCTGCTGGACAACAACCAGGTGCTCGTCAACCTGACCCACGGCAACAAAACAGTGATCTTCAACCATGACGGAACAGTGGCATGGAAGATCGGAAACGAGGACTTTGACCGCATGCCCTTCGATGATCCCTGCGGAGCACAGCGGCTACCCAACGGGAACATCGTCATCTGCAGTTATCACGCGCAGAAAGGAATTAAGGTCTTCGAAGTAACGCCGGAGAAAAAGATTGTCTGGACCTACGAAGGCCCGCATCGAGCCCATGAGATTCAGGTGCTGACAACGAATGGCAAGCGGCTCCCTGCCCCACCACAAAAATAGCCGCACCCCGAAGTCTCCCGGAAACGGTGGTTCGTTTCTCTCAGCCCACGAAAGCCCGGATTGCGAGACCTGGATGTGGCCATTCTGATACAGGTTGTTTGCCGTCAGCGGCATCCTGCAACGAATCGGCAGCACAGCCTGTTGAAGAACGGGACCGGCTCAAGCAGGAGACATTAAAACACGATGGTTTCCAGTCCGCCTGCGTGCCTGTCTCGGTTTGTCAACGGACAGATAAGCTAAGGACGTCTGGTTCAGAGCTCCTTCCCTTACAGCTCCAACAGACTCCACAGTTCTTTTTGACAAAGACTATGAATGAAAAGCCTGCCAGTCTTTCAGATCGTGCGAAGCCTGATTCTGCTCGTTGTGGTTATGCTCCTCATCCATCATTTTCCGGCAGTCGACCAGACCGATCAACTGGCCGACCTTGACTTGCAGTTCACGACGAATGAAAACGGGGTGGTCGAAAGTATCACTCTGCCCCGAGGTTGGGATGACGAGAAATCGTTCCATACGATCTCTGAACTGAACTCGGTCACTCATGTCGATCTGTCAGGCGTTGACCCGACGGACCATTTGATTAAGCGTCTCACAGAATTGTCAGGCCTTCAAAGAATCACCTGGCGCGAGTCGGCAATGACGCGGCGGCAAATTTTGATGCTGGCCTCAGGTTCGCTCGAATCCCTTGACCTCAGTTATTCGAACGGCGAAGAACTTTCACTCGATCTACTCAACGGTTTCCCCTCTCTGCGACACCTGTCGCTGGAAGGATGTGAATGGACGGCCCAGGGAGATGCCTCTGTGATAGGGACGCTCAAAGAACTTGAAACGTTGAACCTATGTTATTCGCGGATTTCAACTTCCATTGTTCCTCACATCGCAAAACTACCCCGACTGCAGCATCTCGATATTTCCGGTTGCGACCAGTTCAGCACAGCAGAAATTGAGCAACTGACGAATCCGTCTTTGAGACTGGTTCGATTTTTGGGGGTTGCAGTGGATGCCAGCGATGTGGAATCCTGGCGAGCTCAACGCAGGAAAACGGAAATCTGGTATGACCAGATGCTATCCCCGGATCTGCAGTGGCTCGGGCCTTCACGGCCGCAGGCAGGACACCAACAAGGGCGTATTCGCTCCATAGCATGCCGTATCGAGGAGCCTGCAGACTTTCACATCCTGAGACATTTAGCAAAGCTTCAAACGGTGAAACTCACCGGGCCCGGGGCGGATAATGCCGTCATTCCTTACCTCCGGGATATGTCCCTTATCGTTGAACTGGACCTGACTCACAGCTCGGTCACGGCGGAAGGCGTCGCACAGCTACCCGTCTTCCGTAAACTGCGATCGGTAAAACTGTCCGGAACGGCAGTGAGTGATTCCACTTTGCAGTGGCTCGCCCGGCAACCCAGTCTGGCTGAATTGGCGCTCCTCGAATGCGAATTAACAGACGAAGATCTGTCATTTCTAAGTCACATGGACCTCAGGACGATCAATCTCTCCCGAAACAACATCAGCGGTACAGGCCTAAGAAATCTGAATATGGAATCGCTGCGAAATGTGTCTCTGGCTGGATGTCCGATCACCCGTGAAGGTCTTCAGCTGCTGAAGCAATTCGAACACCTCAATGCACTCGACTTGTCGTGCATGACAATAACAGATGACGTGATCGACGCCATTTTGGCCCTTCAACCTTCGCATCTTGTGCTGCAAGACACGGACCTTTCTCACTCCGGGGCAATGCGAATTTCTCAAAGTGGACCGATCGATACCCTGGATGTCCGTGGTTCAACTTTGTCGCATGAATTATTTGAACGGCTGGGGCAAACCCAGCCAATCCACACACTCCTGATCGATGGCGAACGCTCGCTCCTGGAACTCGTCGGTTCAACTCGGGCTGCGAACAACGTTTCAACGCTTATTCTGGCAGAAGCCAGAGAGGAATCACTGACCGAGCTCTTTCGATTCAACGGGCTGCTTAACCTGGAAATGCAGGGGGCGACGATAACATCGGAATCAGCCAGAAACATGGTGCAACATCCATCGCTTAAAGGCGTCACCTTCAGGAATTGCGTTGTTACCCCGGAAGCAAAAGCAATCCTGCAGGCAAACGTCGAAATCACTTCGCCGCGCAACTTTGGGATCGATGAACCCAGGTTTGAACGATTTGCCTACATGTTTGATTAATGAGTCTTACCCCCCCGCGTCGACCCAGCAGCCTGTTGACAACCGGGAAGGGCTCGAGCAGGAGACCTGAAAACACGATGGTTTCCAGTCGTCCTGCGTGCCTGTCCCGATTTTTCAACGGACAGCTAAGCTAAAGCAGCTCCGGGCTTCTGACAGGTCATTTCGCGCCGGGGATGACTCCCATGCATCATGCTTTGATGCCAAGCATTCGATCGAGCGAGTCGCCCGTTTGATAGATCAGCGCCTCGGGGTGATGCAGATACGGATGAAAATATTCAAACGTTAAATAGCCGTCATAGCCAATCGACTCGAAGGCGGTCAGAACCGCTGGCCAGTTTGTCGTTCCGTCCAGCAGAGGTCGGAATGCTTCCAGCGAATGATCGGAGCCCTTCTTTGAGTATTCCTTCAGGTGCACATTGCGAATGCGATCGCCGAGAATTGGTATCCAGTGCTCCGGGAACTGATATTCCATAATGTTACCCGTATCGAAGTGCACCTTCACATGTTCACTGGAAAAGTGATCAACACATGCAGCCATCTCGAACGGAGACAACAGATAACCGTTGAAGAAAATATTCTCGATATTCAGTGACACACCCAACTTTTCGGCGCCAGGCAGCAATTTCGCAACCGCTTCTTTTGCCCGCCTGTCACAGACATCATTGGGAGTCGGATCATGATCCGCCCGCCATGGCATGTGTACGGCGCCGGGGACTACCAGAAGGTTCGTCGTACCCAGATCATGGGCTGCCTGTGTCATCAGCCCCGCGAGTTCCATTCCACGAGCACGTTCTGCCGGATCGTTGCTCGTCAACGGGTAAGGCCAGAACAGAAACGAACACAATCCGCTGACAGCAATACCAATTTCTTCGGCCATTCGTCGGATCGCGGTGAATTCCTTTGTCCCGGACTTCGGCGACAGTTCACTGTCCAGATCGTAGTTCAGTTCGATGCCGTCGAAACCAGCATCCGCCGCCAGTTCCAGGCATTGCCGCAGAGTCATTCGGTCGGGATAGGGAAACGCCCACAGGTTGATGGACTTCTTCATTTTGAACCGGCGCCCGGGAACTACATCCTGGTTTAAACTTGCCGAAGAAACAGCAGGCATCGCCGCCGCGCCGAAGGCAGCCCATGCTAACAACTGTCGTCGATGCAATGCGTCCCCGGACTGCGGTCCCGGTGAATGCGATCCGCTCTGTGCTGCAGTAGAATCCATAGTCTGTCTTTCCTGAAACGAACAAACAGTCCAACAAGTGTTCCCGACGACTGCACACTTTAACGAACAAGATTGTCCTGCGTTACCGCGCGATGGCAATGAAAGCCCCTGACTCACAACTACCAGCCGTTTCTTTACCTGAAGGCAGGCACTGGATCAGGAAGAATCTGATTATCGTTTCCGGCGAGCCCCCGAGCCGCGGCGGCCCCTGCCTTTGCCTCGTCCACTGCTCTTTCCCCGGGATGCGAAACCCGGTGCATCAGCACCTTCGTCTTCCGGAAGCGGCTGACCAATTTGTGTTTTCAGATCTGTGATCCGATCACGCAGATGTGCGGCCCGTTCGAAGTCCAGCGATTCGGCGGCTTCCAGCATTTCGCGTTCGAGTTCTGTGATGAACTCCTGAGTCACAAATTGTGACTCTTCTGACATCCCGGCAGATTCGCGTTCAATCTTCCGGGCAGAGATTTCTTCTTCGATACCGCGACGTATCGCCTTCTGAATCGTTTCCGGTGTAATGCCGTGTTCTTCGTTGTAAGCGATCTGAAGTTTACGCCGACGGTTGGTTTCATCGATGGCACGCTGCATACTTTGAGTCACCGAATCGGCATAAAGGATCACCTCAGCATTGACGTTTCTGGCAGACCGGCCAATCGTTTGAATCAGGCTGGTTTCGCTGCGGAGAAACCCCTCCTTATCGGCATCCAGAATTGCAACCAGCGAAACTTCCGGCAGGTCTAATCCTTCCCGCAGCAGATTCACACCAATAACAACATCGTGTTTACCTTCACGCAGCTCACGCAGAATTTCCACGCGTTCAATGGCATCCAGTTCTGAGTGCAGCCATTCACACTTTAATCCCTCTTCCTTCATATAAGTGGTCAGATCTTCTGCGAGGCGTTTTGTTAAGGTTGTCACCAGCACACGTTCTTTTTTTTGAATGCGTTCCTGACATTGAATAATCAGGTGCTGAACCTGGCCACGAGCCGGAATCACATGAATGACGGGATCGACCAACCCTGTCGGCCGAATCACCTGCTCGACGACTTCGCCTTCGGTTTGCTCCAGTTCCCAGTCTGCGGGAGTCGCCGAAACCAGAACGGTTGACGATCGTTTCTGATCCCATTCTTCAAACTTCAGCGGTCGATTATCCCGCGCCATTGGAAGGCGAAATCCGTGTTCGACCAGAGTCTTCTTCCGAGCCGCATCACCCGCATACATCGCGCGAATCTGAGGAATCGTGACATGCGATTCGTCGATGAACATTAGAAAATCATCGGGAAAAAAGTCGTAAAGCGTGTACGGCGCTTCTCCTGGTTTTCGCCCGGCCAGCGCACGGCTGTAGTTTTCGATCCCCGGACAAAAACCGGTTTCCTTCATCAGCTCAAGATCGTGACGCGTTCGCGCAGCCAAACGCTGGGCTTCCAGCAACTTGCCCTCTTTGCGGAACTGTTCGAGCGTTGTTTCCAGCTCTTCGCGGATTTCATCCAGCGCCGCATCAATGCGAGACTGGGGCAGCACAAAGTGTTTGGCCGGATAAATGTAAATCTCTTTCAGTGACTGAGATTCCTTGCCGGACACAGGGTCGATCATGCTGAGTTTTTCGATTTCGTCGCCCCAGAGTTCGACACGATATGCAAACTCTTCATAGGCAGGCCAGACTTCGACGACATCTCCTCGCACGCGAAATCGCGCGCGACCGGGATCAAAGTCGTTTCGATCATACTGAATATCAATCAGCTTCATCAAAAGCGCATCACGATCAATCTGCTGTCCCACATGCAGCGGAATCATCATCGACAGATAGTCTTTGGGGCTTCCCAGGCCGTAGATACAGCTGACACTGGCGACCACAATGACATCCTGCCGACTAACCAGGGCACTGGTGGCCAGCAGCCGAAGTCGATCGATCTCTTCGTTGATGGACGCATCCTTTTCGATGTAGATATCGCGCTGCGGGATGTAGGCCTCCGGCTGGTAGTAGTCGTAGTAGCTCACGAAATACGTGACGGCGTTGTTGGGGAAGAATTCGCGAAATTCTGAATACAGCTGAGCGGCCAGCGTCTTGTTGTGCGACAGCACCAGAGTTGGCTTCTGGACCTGCTGAATCACGTTCGCCATTGTGAACGTCTTGCCGGAACCCGTGACTCCCATCAGCATCTGTGTCTTCTTGCCTTCACTGATGCCGCGGACAAGGGCATCAATGGCTTTGGGCTGATCGCCTGCCGGGGCATACTCGCTGCTGATTTGAAATCGTTGGGCCTTACCTGACATGACTGGTCGAAACCATTATCGTTGACGTCTGTGAGACGCAAACGGCCTTAAAGCACGCAGCAGGGCTGGCCATTGCTGCCGTCAAAATGGAAATTGTGAACACCGAACACGAAAACAGAGCCTTCACATGCGCATGGGGATTCTTGGCGGAACCTTTGATCCTGTCCACTATGGACACCTGCTGATGGCGGAGTCCTGTCGGGAAGAACTCCGTCTGGATCAGATTCGTTTCATCCCCGCAAGACAGCCACCCCACAAACCTGGCCGGTTGATCTCGCCGCAGTCTGATCGGGCGGAGATGCTCAGACTGGCAATCTCTGCATACCCCGAATTTACAATGGACTGCCGTGAGTTCGATCGTGAAGGGCCATCCTTTACCGTCGACACGTTAGCAGAACTATCAATCCAGTTCCCGGAAGCTCAATTGTATTTGATCATCGGAGCCGATTCACTCCAGGATCTGCTCACCTGGAGACAACCCGACCGTATCGCAGAAATCGCCCAACTGGTGGTATGCAATCGTCCCGGATACGCCCTGCCCGATCGAAGACAGGCCATCCAGTGGACCGGCCCTGAGATCGGGAATACCGTTGAATTCGTCCGCATGCCTGGCACGGATGTGTCGGCGACCGAGCTCCGCGACCGTACCAGCCATCACCGCTCTCTGCGATTTCTGACGCCACCAGCCGTGGAAGAGTACATCCGGACAAATGCGCTCTATCAGCGGAGTACTGACCAGTGACCGCTTGATGTCGCATCCCGTCTTAACCTCCGGGATGCAACGGCTTCGCTTCACTCTTTCCCGCCGGCAATCCCCCAGGACCGAATCGTTCCATCCGCCTGATTCGCCATGATGGTATTTCCGTCAGCACTAAATCGGACTCGCGCGTTGTAGGCCATGTCGTCACCAAATTCCCGGAGCGGCAAATCGAACGCCTGCCGATGCGTTTTACAGTTCCAGAGGATCAACTGCCTTCGCGAGACTCCTGCAAGGCGCTGCCCATCCGGACTGAAACAAAAATCCTGAATCTCCGGTGCAGAATTTTGTTTGTGCGCTATCGTGATCCTTTTGGTCACATCGCGAATCGTCAAATCACCCGTTTCAAATGCAATTGCCGCCAGCAGGTGATTTGCCGGATTGAATTCCAGACCCAGGCCCCAGTGACTTATAGGGAACTCATCGATCTGATTGCCCGTCCCTACATTCCATGCCCGCACAAAACAGTGAGACTCGCCAGCATCCGTAAACTGTTCGCAGGAGGCGGCGATCATAGAAGCGTCCCTGGACACCGCAAGCCGATGCACTCGAGTTGCTTCTGCCCGGACGAAGAACAGTTCGTTACCACGCAGGTCCGACAGTCGGATTTCCCCGTCTTCAGGAAGCGGTGGATTAAAAATTCCGGACGACCATGCGGCTGTTGCAACTGAATTCGGATTCAACTTCACGAAAGACACGCGCACACCATGTGCCGGCAACCTGACAACAACGTCTCCGGACACCGTATCGCGCAGGTCCATCACTGTATTGTCGTCCCGAGACGCGACGGCAATCAGAGTCCCATCATCATTCAAATCAGAAAGCCTTCCGGGACTAAGGCGTTTAGGGGGAAATGGAAGCTCCTGAGATCGAACAGCGGCCTGCGAGCCCGGTGGGAAAAACTTCAAAGGTTCCCCAGCAATTAGTGAAACCAGCTGCGCCTCGTCGTTCCATGCAAACGATTCGAGGGCCGAGTTGAGAACTGGTGTCCCGGTATCGACGCTGCCGGGAGCTTTGGAAAGATCCCAGATCCGAACGGTCCCATCCCAGTCACCTGATGCCAGCCGCTTTCCATCGGGACTAAATGCAAGACTTCTGACCTGGTTCATGTGTCCCCGAAACGGTTGCAATTCCATCCACGTCTCTGTGTCCCAAACCCGTATTTCACCTCGGTTCGTCGCGATGGCCAACTGCCGTTCTTCACAATCAAAGGCCATTGTTTCGACAAACCGAACGTCAATGGTTCGGACCAGTTTCCGACCCGGTTTCTGATACACTGATACCGTCACCCCGCCTCTTCCGGTACTTCCGCTGCCCCTGGCGACCCTGGCGACACTGACCTCAAACCGATTGCCGTGCAGAAACTGGCGGGCCCACGATCCCGTTCGCTGCACAGGAAACTCTTCGAACGTGCCATCAGCTCGTTCTACCTCGAAGCCGGCAAAGTCTTCGCTCGCTCGCCACTGCCGAATCGTTGACGGAGGACCAATGTCGTTGAGGTTATACAACAGCAGGTCCTGATCCTTTATTTCCGGCGACTGGGCAAGCGTTACTGCGAACAGCGATTCACCAGCTGGGTAGACCTCAGCAACAGGTCGATTGGTGAAGATGGGTGGAAGTTCTTCCCAGGTGTCGGTGCTCCATCGTCGCACGGTGGCCGGACCATACCCGAAGGAACGACCATGAATCCCCATATCCATCTCGACAGCGACCAGGACCGCTCCACCGTCCATATAAAGCAAATCCATGATCGACATCACGTCCGTAAATTCTTTGATGATCTGACCAGTCGATACATCTCGAATTGTGACGCGTCCTTTTGATCCTGTTTGTGTGGAATCAAAATTGGGCGCCCGATTGCCTGCTGCGATGAAGCGGCCATCCGGCGAATAGGCCAGTGCGCCGATCCACACAGCATCGCCAAATGCCATGGGCCAGCGAAATTCACTGTCGTCGAGCAATCCGGTCAGGTACTTCCATTCCCAGGGAGGGCCATACTGCTTGTCATACGTTGGTTCCAGCAGTTGCAGAATGCGTTTTGCGTTACCCAGCTCATTCGCATCATACTCAAGACGCGCCAGACGGATTTGATTGTCATGCAATTCTCCGTTAGCTGCTCGCTCACGTTCCAGTGCTCTTGCGTTTTCAACACTACGCACAATCGAAGAACCAATCAGGCCAATCGCCAACACGACAACACTGCAGAGCAGCGCTGCCAGTGCAACATTGCGCTGGCACCACCGGAAACCGCGATAAAAGACGCTCTGCGGGCGAGCCTGAATTGATTCTCCGCGCAGAAAACGGCCTAATTCCTCAGCAACAGCTTTCGCCGTGGGGTATCGATCCTGAGGACGCTTTTCGAGACATTTCATGCAGATTGTCTGAAGGTCTCGCGGGATATCCGGTTGCAGTATTCCAGGTGGCGTCGGAATTCGTTCACAGACCTGCTGCAATATGCTGATCACATCCTGTCCGGTAAAGGGTGGAATTCCGACAAGCAACGAATACAAAGTTGCACCCATACCATATACATCGGCTGTTTCATCGAGTTCCCGACTCCGTCCTCTGGCCTGTTCCGGCGAAATATATCCGGGGGTCCCGAGAACTTCTGTTGTGGCTGTCAGTGGGTCTGAAGCACCTGCCGCCTGAAGGCGTCTGGACAACCCAAAGTCCGTGACGCGAATAACCCCTGCATCATCCAGAAGAATATTAGATGGTTTAATATCGCGATGCAGAACACCATGTTCATGAGCAACCTGAATCGCATCAGCGACAACCTGCATGTATAGCGCGGCATCCCGTATGGATATCGGGGCATTCTGACTCCGTTTGGATAAGTCGCTGCCACTCACATATTCCATGATCAGAAAACACTGATCGTCCGCCTGCACAAGGGAATACACAGTGACGATATTCGGATGGTGCAGACTGCCCAGTATCTTTGCTTCGTTCTGCAGCCTTTGAAGATCAGTCGCAGTGGCATCACCGTTTGCTCGAAGCGTCTTGATGGCAACCGTTCGGTCAAGGGACAATTGCCGCGCCTTGTAGACGATTCCCTTGCCTCCGCGACCCAGAACCGCCATCACATCATAGTCCGGCAGAGAAGGCCAACCTTTCTTGTTGATCTTTCTCAGCCAGAACCTGTCCCTGTCGATTCGGCCAGTTTCCGGACCACCAGCCTCATAATCGGCATCGACCCTGCCCAGAAGCTGACGGGCTCGGTCCTGATCAAAGGCAAATGGAAGATAGTCTGAATGGGCTGCCGTTTGTCCATTCTGCAGTGCGGCCCGGTACGCGTCGGCGACAAACGCGGGAGAGAAAATTCTGCAGGCCTTCGAATCAGCTCCGGGCGGGACGTAGTCACGGAGGGACGGTGTTGCTGACTTGTCGGACGCAGTTTCCTGTTCGGCAGGGCGTTGCCGCCAGCGGTACTCAAGATCAATCTCGACGAGGTTCTGGAAGTGTTCGGCTTCGTGAGGATCATCCTGAGGCAAGCGGAACTGTTGAATCCGAGGCGGAATGCCTGACGCTTTCTCAGCGGCAGCCCATGCAGCATCGAAAGCATCCAGAATATGGTCAGGATTCATGGTGAGTTGCCGCGATCCTGCTCCGGGAAATTTGACGCAGCACCTGCCGGATTCGCGCCATCGAACAATCACAGGAGGCAGCTACCTCTGCCACCGGAATACCGTCCATTATCATTCGAACAATTTTTCGGTGCAGCGGATCCTGCAGGCGCGACAGCAGCAGTGTCGCATCGTATTGCTCTGTGCACGTGACATGCTCAAGTCGCCCGGCGACATAAGGCTGGTTGCCCGAGCTAAGAGTTGTTTCTCTGTAGAATGAGCGTTTCTCCGCCGTATTCTGTTCGACTTTCTTCTGAATCCGGCGATGCGTGAGCTTTGCTAACAGCGCCCGCAGGTCTCCGGCACGCACCAGTCGAAATTGTCGTTTCTTCAATCCGCGAAGAAGAATCAGACTCACAGACTGATAAACGTCTTCCGGATCCACGCGAACCTGCAATTGATTCGACATGCCGCTGGCAGCAAGCTTCAACGTTGCATCCCGATGTCTGTGATAAAGACGATCGGCCGCCCGTGAATCATCACTGCTCACGTAAGCTTCCGCCAGGTCAACCGAGGTTTCCGGAACACTCGCACTACCAGACATTTGAGGGCCCTCTGGTTTGAGTTCGTGAAACGCTTTGGAACGACACAGTCTGAAGAAGCTTCGCTCAGTCAGGTAATGGTCCAGGCAGGTAACTGTCCAGGCAGGGCGTATTCAGACCTGCAGGTGTCGCTCATATCTCCTGTCCGTCTTTCGACTGCACAGGCACTCATACGTGGTCACAAGCCAACATCATTGCGAAACAATTTCCAAAAAAAAGTCTGTGTTGGTCCGAATTGTTTTCAAAACGCAAATTTGAATCGGCTCATGACTTATGAAGCGCTACTCGTGGGCAATTTCAGATGCCCATGCGTGGTAAGGCTCACGCTGCGCGCGGGCTGAGCTTCTGCTGTGAAACCACACCTGTGCGCTGCACCGTTGCTGAACACTGACAGTCTCTGCCAATGTTGCGATTCACATATTCCTGCGCGATGAAATCGAAAGGGTGAAGAATGACCGTGCGAACATTTCTGCGTGAACTTACAAAGTTAGCCGGAAGTCGGAAGCAGCGGCGCAGAACCCATGCAGGATTGAAAAGGGCTCCTGGCAGCGGGCCCGTCATTGCAACGCAGACTCTGGAGACCAGGACGCTGTTATCAGCAGTCATGTGGGACGGCGATGGGGGTGACTTGCAGTGGACCAATCCACTGAACTGGAGTGGTGACGTTCTTCCGGGAGCAGCCGACGATGTTTCGATTGATGTCGCTGGTGATATCACCGTGGAAGTCACTGGAAATGTTTTTGTCAACAGTCTGCAAAGTTCGGAAAGCCTCAACCTCTATCTGACCAATCTCACGGTGGCAGCGCCTTCCCTCATTTCGGCGGCGACGACCATCACGGGGGGCACCACGACAGCCATCGGCTCGGACGCCGTGTTGAATTTTTCTGCAGGGGCGACAATCAATACAACAAATCTGCGTGCCACAAGCGGAGGAGAACTGCTGTTCGGTCCCGGCACGGTGTTCGCGACCAACGGCGGTGTCCATACAACGATCGAAGCCAATGGCGAAGGCAGCCTCATTGATCTGTCGGAACTTGCGGCGTTCAACGGAACAAGTGGAACTCAGGGCCATACGGTCTTCTATACCAACGTGAATGCATACGGCGGCGGCCGAGTCGACTTATCTGGTGCTGTGAGTGTCGGGAATCAGACCTACATCAGAGCCAGTGGTCAGGACAGTCAGGGCGTAGCAAGCCGGGTGGACCTGGCCGCCATGACGGACCTGGCCGGAACTGGACGTGGGTCTGTGCTGTGGGCCGCAGATGTCGGCATCATCCATGCGCCGATTGTCAATACGATTCAAACGGCAGGACTGATTGCCTCGGCCGGGGCGACGCTGGATCTGTCGAGCGCCACGTCGTATGACGGTGGCCTCAACGCCGCCAACATTCTGCGTGCCGATGGCGAAAGCAGCGTGCTGGATCTTTCCGGACTGACGTCATTTGCCGGTGTTCTGGGAACTCAGGGTCATACAACGTTCTATTCAACCGTCGAAGCGATCAATGGCGGACTGGTCGATTTGTCGTCGACCGTCACCATCAGCAACCAGACGTGGGTGAGTGTCAGCGGAGCCGATGGCATGGGCGTACCCAGCCGCTTAGATCTCACGGGCCTGACAGAAATCGCTGGTGCCGGGCAGGGAGCCAACTTTGTCGCGTCTGGTCCCGGGCAGATTGATGCTCCTATTGTCGGCACCATCCTGAAGACTGGATTTCAGGCCACTAACGGTGCTGTTCTGGACATGTCCAGCGCAACAGTCTACGACGGCGGCCTCGGGTCCACTCGAAACCTTCGAGCGGATGGTCAGGGCAGCGTACTGGATCTGTCCGGTCTCACTTCGTTTGTCGGAGCCGCCGGGTCACAGGGCCATACCGTCTTCTTTTCCATCGTAGAAGCTCTTGGCGGCGGTCTTGTTGATTTGAGTAACGTCCAGACCTCGACGCTGCAGGTCAATTACTCATCATCCGGCGAGGATGCTCTGGGGACGGACAGTCTGATCAATCTCCAATCTCTGACCGAGGTGACGGGGAATTCTCTGAACAGTATGACAACGGCCGATGTTGGCCGGATTGATTTGTCATCCCTGACGATTCTACGAGGAACCAGTCTTTACGCATCCGCAGGCAGCGTGCTGGATGTGTCTGGTGTAGCGGAATACCACGGACTCACGGTGAACAACAGCACGATTCTCGCCACCGGCCTGAACAGTCTCATTGATTTGTCTGGGCTGCAGGTGTTGGAAGGTAACGCCGGAAATCAGGGACATTCCGTCTGGTACCTGACCATTCAGGCGATGGACTCGGGCAATGTCGAACTGGGGGTCGGGGCGAATGATGTTTCCCAGCGAGTGTCGATCTTTGCCGAATCCGGATCTGTGTCAGCCGGTCAGCTGAACGTACTTTCCGGAGCCACATTTGCGGCGGTGGGTACATTGGATGCCGATCTGGTTAACGGAACCAACCTTCGAATCGGAGGCTCGCATGGCAACCTGACCGGAGGGCTGACGCTGAACGGGGAATTCGAACAACTCCCCGGCGGATCGCTTTCTCTGAAGATTGGCGGACTGACGGCAGGCACACAGTTCGATCAGTTTAACGTATCCGGAACAATGACTCTGGGCGGCGCATTGAACATCTCGCTGGTGAATGGATTTGCTCCGGCTGATGGTGATGATTTTGAGATTCTGACGTTTGGTTCACGAACAGGCGACTTCGATGCCATGAACGGGCTCAACCTGCCCGGCAATCAGATTCTGTATCCGACTTACAGCGCAGGTAGTCTGGTTCTGGGTGCTATTGGCGACGATCCTCCTGTCATCGCAACACTGGGTGCCTCGCCGGATCCAATTCTGCAGAGCGCTGATCTGACGCTGACAGCTGATGGGGTGAGTGATCCGAATCTCAATGTGGCTGCCGTACGGTTTTATCACGACACGGATGAAAACGGCCTGCTGGACACCGGCATCGATCAGTTATTTGGAACGGACACGGATGGTACGGATGGCTGGAGCATTACGGCTCCGGCGACGTTCGCGGCAGGAACACACACGTTTCTTGTTCAGGCCGAAGACACCACCGACAACTTCAGCAACGTTGTATCTGCAGGTGTTGAACTGATTCCGTCCGTGTACTGGGACGGGGATGCAGGCGACTTCCTGTGGACCAATCCGCTGAACTGGAGCGGCGACACTCTTCCCGGGGCAAACGATGATGTCGTAATCAACGTCGCCGGAGACATTACCGTTACACATTCAGGAACCAACACAACAATTCGCTCGTTGACCAGCAGTGAGTCACTTAATCTTTCCGGCGGATCACTGACGGTGACGGCCACATCAGTCGTTCATGGCGCGTTTGCCGGATCGAATGCGACCCTGACAGTTTCGGGCCCGAGTGCGACGTTTCTGGGAGCGGGGCCGACAACACTCAGCGTGACAAGCCTGATCGCGAACAACGGAGGCGTGATTGAACTTCCCAATGCCACAAGCTACGCGGCGGCAACAGACGGTGACACCAATCTGCTGGCCGACGGAGCTGGCAGCAAACTGCAGCTGACGGGGATCACATCGCTGAAAGGCGTCGGACGAAATGGTCGCGTGGCCATCAAGACGACGGGCGGCGGAGTGATTGACCTCAGCAACCTTGTGACGATTCCGTCAGGGACAACGGAGGTCAGCGCAATGGACCCGGGGAGTCTCATCGACTTTTCCCGATTGCAGACGTGGACCGATGCGAATCAGAATCGGTCATCGTCCGTAACCTGGGGCAACGGCGGAGTGGTAAACGTTGATTCTTTACTGACGATGAACAGTATCGGCGTCACCGCAAATACCGGCGAAACGCTGGTGTTCCCCGCGCTGACACATATGGGTGCAGGGTCGGATACGACAGCCGTTCTGCTTGCCGACGGAATTGGCAGCCGGATAGAATTTCCCGTACTGACCACGATGGATGGCACCAATCGCCATGGGGCAACTCACCTCAGGGCCCGCAACGGCGGCGTGATCGATATGTCTGCCGTTGTTCACAATCTGGACGGCACCACACTGGTTTCGGCATTCGATGCGGGCAGTTTGATTGATCTGTCGAGCCTTCAGACCTGGACGGACGGAAATCAGTTCAATCATTCGTCTGTGACGTGGGGACTAGGCGGGTTCGTTGCGGTCGACAGTCTTCATACGATCAGCAGTGTGGGGATCGTGTCGAACACCGGAGACACGCTGGTGTTCCCGGCGCTCACAGCCATGCAGGGGGGCGGCGACACATCTGCACTGGTTCTTGCTGAGGGCTCCGACAGTCGTATTGAGTTCCCTGTACTGACGACGATGGACGGCACCAATCGTCATGGCGCAACGGAAATCAGAGCACGGAATGGCGGGGTCATTGACATGTCGTCCGTCATTGACAACGTCAACGGAACGACGGTCATCTCCGCGTTTGATGCGGGAAGCCTGATCGACCTGTCCAGCCTGCAATACTGGATAGACGGCAACCAGTTCGGATCATCATCTTTGACATGGGGTGATGGCGGAACAGTGAATGTTGATTCGCTGCAGACCACGGTAAACGTAAGCCTGCTTGCGAGCGGGGGAAATGTTCTGACCTTTCCGGCAATGGAAAGAATCGGCGGAACGACAGATTCTGCCTCAGTAATTCTCGCGGACGGTGCTGGCAGCCGCCTGGAATTTCCTTCCGTCACCGTCGCTGACGGGACAAGGCGACACGGTAACGTGGCCTTCAGAGCCCGGAACGGCGGCGTGGTAAACCTGCCTGCACTGCTTGAAATCACAACCGGAGCAGTCGCCGTCTCGGCAGCTGATTCGGATGGATTCGGAAACGGCAGCATCGTGAGTATGCCGCTTCTGCAAAGCTGGACGCACGGCAATCTCTTTCAGGCGTCTTCACTGACGGGTGAAAGGGACGGAATCGTCAATGTCGGGACGCTCGCCGCCCAGACAGATATACAGGGCGTCCAGATAGCGGCAAGAGGGACTGGGCGACTAGCCAGCCATCGTCTGCATTTGCTGACTTCCACAACGTTAAGCGGTGACGGGGTTGTCGGGGCCGATGTCGTCAACACATCCGGACGTGTTCAGGTCGGCCATACGATCGGCCTGTTGACTATTGATGGCGACTTTCAGAACGAAACGGCCGGTATCGTCGCGATTGACATTGGCGGAACAGCACCGGGTACCGACAGCGATCGTTTGTTGGTGACTGGAACAGCTATCCTGGACGGCACACTTCAGGTCTCCATTGTCAATGGTTTTGTCCCCGTCAATGGTGATGCGTTTGAGATTCTGCAGTTCGGTAGCCGTGTTTGTGACTTCCTTACCAAGACCGGCCTGGATCTCGGCAACGGACTTTATCTGGCGGCCGCGTTCGACCTGGATTCGATGACACTGAATGCAGGCAGTATCCCGGATTCCGGGCAACAGTGTCAGACGACTCCCGTCTTTACCAATGTGGATGTCGGACCGAATCCGGCGAAAGCGGCCGATGCGATTTCGATCACTTTTGAAGTCGACGTACCCCTGCTCACAACGCCCACGGTTGTCATCGATGGTCATTCAGCAGTCCTTTCCGCTCAAAACGGATCGCTGTATACGTTCACCTACACCGTTACAGGAACGGAAACAGAGGGCGCAGTCGATGTCGTGATAACCGCGACCAGTCTCGACGGTGGTGTTGGCACAACCACGGTCATCACGACGCTGGATTTCACGGACCCTGTGGTTACAAACATCACTCCGGATCACAGTCCCGCCGATGTCGGCACGGTTCTGACGGTGACATTCGATTCATCTGAAACCCTGAGTAATAGCACAATTGTTCGGATTGGCGGACAACCTGCCACTCGCAATAGTCTGCCCGGCTATTCCTACAGCCGCCTGCTGACGGGCGACGAGGGACTCGGTCAGGTCACTGTGGAGGTGGCAGCCGTTGACGTTGCCGGAAATACCAGTTCAGCCACTCGTCAGATCCTGGTTCTCAGCGGTGGTCTGGATATGAATGCGACCGGGATCTCGTTGACGGATGATCATCCGGGCGTTGGGCAGACAGTCACAGCTTCCGCCACGGTGCATAACAGTTCGCTGCACGATGCCATCAACGTCCCCGTGCGACTGACCATTGTCGAACCGGTGACAGGCGAGCGTGTGCTGCAGACATACACGATCCCGCTGATTACGGCAGGTGGAACGGCCAGCATCAGCGCGGACATCGACCTGGCGACTGATGGAGTGCACGTCTTCCGCGTTGAAATTGATCCCGACAACCTGATTGCGGAGATCATCGAATCTGACAATGTGGCAACCCGGTCGATCCTGGTGGACAGTGCCGTCCACACCGTGATCGACCTGGCGGGTTCGCTATCAGCAGGCAGCGCTGCGCCAGGAACATCGCTGACTCTGTCCGGAACAGCATCTTACTTTTCCAGCCTGAATGCGGCCGGGCCCGCTGCAGGTGCCACGGTGAACGTAAGTGTGTCGGGTACTGGGCTAACCCAAACCGGTTTCACGGACAGTACCGGCACGTTTTCGCTGACTTTCGACTCCCCTGTGGCTCCTGGCGACTATGTCGCCCAGGTGACCGTTTCTGATGGGACCACCAGCACAATCCTGGCGCTGCCATTCACGGTCACGGCCCCTTCGGGGGGTATCGACCTGGTGACAAACAATGGGCTGGTTGCTTCCTCTGATGCGACGCCAATCATCAACGGTTTGGTCACACTAAGCGCCCGAGTTTACAACGTGGGTAGTGACGACTTTACGGGGACAACGTCGGTCGACTTCTACGACGGAGCCATCCTGATCGGTAGTCAGGCGATTCACAATTTAACATCACAGACTTTTACGGATGTCGCGATTACACACGCATTCGCGTCGCCGGGAGTTCATACCGTCAGCGTGCGGGTAGACGAAGCCGATCTGGTCATCGAAAACAGCGAAACCAACAACACTGGTGCACTGTCTGTGACTGTACTGGAAGCCATTCCGGATCTGATCGCAGTGGACCTTCAGTTTTCGGATGAAACTCCGGCAACTACCGATCTGGTAACTCTGACAGCGAAGGTGGTGAACACCGGCGGCAGCGCTGCGACAAATGTTCTGGTGCGATTCTTTGATAATGGCAGCCCTCTGGGCGCCGTTGAGGTGCCCTCTGTGGCAGCGGATGGTGGCGTGGAGTTTGTGTCCATTCAGGCGAATCCGGGGACGAGTGGATCGCGACAGATTTCTGTCGTCGTAGATGCCGACAACTCGATTGTTGAGTCGGATGAAACAAACAACTCGTGGGTTGAGACGATTGAAGTTCACAATCCAGTTGCCGAATTGCAGGCGAATCTGATCACACTATCCAGTAGCACGCCACTGGTGAATCAATTGTTTGATGTGAGCATGTCGGTTAGCAATACGGGCGAGATCGCGGCTGATCACTTTGATGTCCAGTTCCTCAGGGATGGCGTCGCGTTCGGTACCGTGCATATTGCAACTCTGGCTGCGGGTGAATCCACTACGGTGACCCTGCCAGCGTCATTCAACACTGTTGGACCGCATTCCGTCAGTATCGTGATTGATTCCGGATCTGCAGTAACGGAGCTTCTGGAAACGAACAATCAGGCGTCGAAGAATCTGCAGGTTCTGGCCACGCCGCTTGCCGATCTGCAGATCAGCGCAGAAGACTTTGCCCTGTCAGATTCAAATCCAGGGGCCGGCGACAGCGTGACCGTATCTGTACCGGTGCAAAACCGTGGACTGGCGTCAGCAACGGGCGTAACGGCCGAACTGCGAATCGACGGCATGGTCATTGGCAGTGCCGCGACCACTCCGACGGATCTGGGCGCCGGACAAAGCGGCACCTGGTCGTTCACGTTTAACGCTCCGGTTGGCGATGGTTTCCATTTGCTGGAGATTGTCGTTGACGAAGGCAATCTGATCGGAGAATCCGAAGAAAACAACAACCGGGACTTCATTCAGTTCCTCGTTGGGGATCACCCGGACCTCGTGCCGAGCGACATTACGTATTCGTCCGACACACCGACCGAAGGCGACAGCGTGACGATCTTCGCGACGGTTCACAACGACGGCGACGAAGCATCCGATGCCTTTACCGTACGGTTCCTTGATGGTTCTCAAATGATTGGACAAGTGACGGTTCCCGGCCTTGCGGTCGGCACCAGCCAGACAGTGAGTGTGGACTTTGACACCAGTGGTCGAGCTGGGCTGCGAGACATTCAGGTTATTGTTGACCCGGGCAATCTGATTACAGAAGTGAACGAAGGCAACAACCTGATCAATCGAGGACTCATCGTTGCTGCAGCCGATCCCATCGCGCCGACAACCATTGCAACACCATCTGTCGCGCCCAATTCCGCTGGCTGGAACAGGACCGACGTTGAGGTTGTCCTGACGGCTACAGACAATACCGGAGGTTCCGGAGTCTCCGGGCTGATGTATTCAATCGACGGTGGTCCCGTGCAGATAACGTTCAGTAACACGCAGACCATTCTGCTGTCGAACGAAGGGATTCACACAATTACTTATCAGGCAGTCGATCTTGCACAAAACATCGAAGCGCTCCAGATACTGACCGTGCGAATTGATAAGACGGCACCGACAGCCATCCACAGTGGTCCGTTTACGGTCGAAGAAGGCAACATCGTCCAACTGGGCGGAGATGCTTCCACAGATGGTTTGTCGGGTGTTGCCAACTACGGATGGGATATCAATGCAAATGGTGTCTATGATGCGACGGCGTATTTGGGATCAACGGCACCATTCCAGCAGGACGTGGCTCTGCGAGTTGTGGATGAGGCGGGCAACGAAACAATTGTGGTGACCCAGGTCACGGTCACAAACTCCGGCCCCGTCACTGTGGAACCAGGAGATCGCGGTCAGCTGATCACGGGAGGTGCTGGCACAGGTAATCTGGTTCAAATTGTGGTGTCGCTGGAAGAAGCGACGAATTCGGCCGTAGAAGCAGAGTTTCTTGCTTATCAGACCCATCTGGACAACGGTCTGTCAGACTCGACGTTCGTGTTCTCGACCCTTGGCTTCAGCCTCACCGGATTCGAGCAATTTGAGCGACTGCTGGAGTACGGAACATTCAGAGGCACCTATGAAAATGTAATCGTTGGCAGCAACTACAGTGAGAATCTGACAGGAACTTCCGATTCGGATCTGATCGTTGGCAATGGTGGCAATGACACAATTATCGGCCTCAGTGGTAACGATATCATCATCGGCAGTACTGGAAACGACGTGCTTGACGGTGGCGATGGCGATGACGCATTTCTGTATTCGGGCGCAGCCAACGGTTTTGATTCCATCGAAGGCGGCGCGGGCATAGACCGGGCCATCGGAGTCAATACGGGTACCATCATCGGAGTCAATGGGTACGACAACGGGGTTGAGGAATTCATCGGGCTCGGTGATACCATCATTCGTGACACCAACTACAGCAGAACTCTCGACTTCACCAACACCATCCTCACCGGCATTGCAGAAGTCGATGCGGCCGGTGGAAACGACACCGTCAACGCTTCAAACCTCAGCGATGGTGTCTACCGAGGTGGTACCGGCGATGATGTCCTCGCTGCTGGCGATATGGCCGTGACATGGCTGTATAGCGGAACCAATCAGGGGTTCGATTCCTTCGACAACGGTACCGGGCTATCCATCGCCGTCGCAGAAACCAACGGTACCATCATCGGAGTCAATGGGTACGACAACGGGGTTGAGGAATTCATCGGGCTCGGTGATACCATCATTCGTGACACCAACTACAGCAGGACTCTCGACTTCACCAACACCATCCTCACCGGCATTGCAGAAGTCGATGCGGCCGGTGGAAACGACACCGTGATTTCTTCCTCGCTAAGCAGTCTGATGTATCGAATGGGAACCGGAAACGACTGGCTGGTCGTGTCAGCCGCTAACCCGGGCGTTGAGGTTGTGATCATCGATTTCAACCAGTCAGGAGTTGACCACATCGACCTCCAAACCCTTTCACTGACAAACGGCTTCCAAGATTTACAATTCGAGCAACAGGGTGCATCCACCGCGGTCGCAGCACCGGGACTCAATCTGCGTCTCCTGGACACGCTGTTCACAGAACTTGAAGAGCAGGATTTTCTGTTCGCCTGATCCAGGCTGAGGGGGAGCCACTTGTAGCTCGTTCAGATGTGTCCCCATGCGGCGTTTTACATAATCAATCGTTGAATCGGTGGCAGACGGCTAACTGTCCATTGAGAAACCGGGACAGGCTCGCAGGTCGGCAAATCGTCGGCCACCAACAAGCGTTCCTGGCAACCTAAGGCAACCCTCGAAGCCAGGTAGCCGCCAGAATGGTCTGAAGCAGAATGCAAATGAATCCGGCGGTAAGCAAAGTAGGAAAGAGTTCGCGGTATTCCGTATAAATGGTGCCCTCAGTTTCCGTCTTTTCCAGCTGGTCAATCTGCTCGTAAACCCGCACAAGTGACTGGGTGTCCTGAGCATTGAAATACTGACCGCTCGTTTTTTCCGCCAGCATTTTCAACGTTTCCTCATCCAGTCGCACTGGCCGCGACTGCAGTACCTGACGACCAAACAAATCGACGCCCGGATACGGCGCAGTACCTGTCGTACCAATCCCGATGGCATAGATCCGGATCCCAAAGGCCGCCGCGGCTTCGGCTGCTTCCTCAGGCTGTATGACTCCCGCCGTGTTTTCGCCATCCGACAGCAACACAATCACCTTACTTTTCGAAGGGGTATCTTTCAGACGATCCACGGCCAGTGCCAGTGCATCGCCAATCGCCGTTGCCTGCTCTTCCTGCAGCAATTGTTCATTGATGACTCGACCCCGTTTATCAAAAATGGGCCTGGGGATCTCAATCTTCTTCAAAACTTCCAGCAAGGCGCCATGGTCCAGGGTTGGCGGACATTTGGCGTCGGCATATCCACCAAACGCAATCAGACCGATCAAATCATCGGGGCGACCGTCAAAACCTTCGCCTCCGGAAACAAACTGCTGAAAGACGTGTTTGACTGCATCCAGCCGGTTTACCTGCTCCCCCTCAATCGGAAAATCCATCGCCTGCATTGAACCAGAGCGATCGATACACATCTGAATCGCAATGCCTTCGGTCCGAATGCGAAACTCTTCGAGACCAAATTGGGGACGAGCCAGAGCCAGCACAATCAGCACCAAACCCGCCAGCTGCAACCAGGGTAGCCGCCGCCGCACCTGCTGAGCCAGTGTAACAGGCAAGGTCCGCAGCAGGGTCACGTCTGAATACAACACAGCCACAGGCTTGCGACGATGTTGCCTGACAAATACCCCCAGAACCACTACCAGAGCCAGCAGCCAGAAGGGATCATGAAACCGAAAGGAGGACATCAATCAGAGCCTCCCACTGCGTCAGTCGGCTGACGAATCACATGGACATCTTCTTCACCCTGACGGTCGATAAACTCGCGAGCACGGACAATGCTGGCGTCGATGTCGGCGTCGTCCGGCGTCATGCCTGCAAACTTCACGAGATCAGCGGATTCCAGAAACCCTCGCAGTCGAATCTTTTCTTCGGCGGTGAAAATGTCATTACCCACGATCTCGCGCAGGAACTCTTCCGTGGTTTGTTCCGGCGCACGAATACTGGTTGTTCCTTCGATGAAGCGGCGTACGATGGCGGTCAGTTCGACGTAAAAGATTTTCACATCGATCTGCAATTGTCTCTGATCAATCAATTGCTGCAATTCACGACGAGCCAATTGTTGTGGAGACAACTGAGGCACCATTACAGCTTTTGTCTGCCGTCGACGAAACCACCAGACCAGAGCGGCCATACCGAATACAATCGCGCCAATAGCCTGGATCAAAACCCGGGACGGGTTTTCCGGAAGCTCGACCGGATCGGCCGCCGGTCGCAGATCCTGAAGTGAGGGAGCTTCACCGGCGAGCATGGTTGTGACTTCAATTTCGAGCGGTTCTGTCCTGACCGTATGAGCTTCGATATCGTCCGAGTTGGCGTTCTTCACGACATCCTGAAATCGAACCGCCATGGGAGGAATCGTCAGTCTGCCTGCCCTCAAAGGCTCCAGTGTGTAGGTCTGAGATCGAATTTCTCCGTCGTCGGCCGTGACAGGCAGCGGTTCGTGAAAATCCAGAACCATAAAATCATCAAACGAAGACACGAACGGCGGCTTTTCAAGATTTACCGCACTGGAAGCCTTAATTGTCAACGTCAGCAGGATCTCGTCTGACAGGCGCGGTTTCTCGGGGCTCACTCTCAGAACCAGCGAAACCGGGCCACGCTCTGTCGATGTTTCAATCGAATTGGAAACGCCCCCAACGGAATCACCAGCCCCGTCCTTGTTGCTTTCCGCAGAACATCCAACAACCAGAATCACAAGCAGCGACCATTTCAACGCGCCAGAAATGATGGCCGCAACGCCCCTGTATATGACGCCAATCTGAATCGTTATCATCGAAAACGCCTTTCCCGCGATTCGAAGAAACGTCGCAACGTCGTGGTGTAAGGTTCCGTTGTGGAAACGGGCAACTGATCCACACCGGCTTTGCGTAAGAATGTTGCGAGTTGCGCATCCTTCTGAATGCCGTGCTGACGAAACAGTTCGCGGACCTTCGCATGTCGTGTATCGACTTCTACACGTTCCCCTGTTTCGGCATCCTGAAACGTGATGAAGCCAACGTCCGGCAATTCGCGTTCGCGCGGGTCCGAAACAGTGACAGCAACCAGATCATGCCGCCCATTGGTGACTGCCAGGGCCTGGCGCGATGCCACCGACTGAAAATCGCTCAACAGAAAAACAACACAGCGACGTTTTTGCACTCGATTCAGGAACTGGAGCACGGCATCAAGGTTCGCTTCTTCAGCCACTGGTTCAACTGCGACCATTTCCCGTATCAGACGCAGTACATTCGACCTGCCCTTGCGAGGCGGGAAGAATTGCTTCACGTCACTCGCAAACAGCAGCAGGCCAACTTTATCGTTGTTCTTCAGGGCAGAAAACATAAGCAATGAAGACATCTCAACCATCAGATCGAGCTTGGATTGCTGTGCCGTCCCAAAGGCTCCTGAAGCGGAAACGTCCACAACAAACTGCACAGTGAGTTCGCGTTCTTCGCTGTATCGTTTGATGAAGGGAACGCCGGCGCGTGCGGTAACATTCCAGTCAATCGTCCGAATCTCGTCGCCAGGCTGATATTCACGGACTTCGTCAAATTCCATTCCTCGACCACGAAACACACTACGGTATTGTCCCGCCAGCAGATCGTTCACCGAACGGTTCGCCACAATCTGAATGCGCTGGACTTTGCGAATGATGTCGGCAACTTCGGGCATAGTTTCGGGTGAGATTCAATCAGAACCAGTCGGCCAGGAACCAGAGAAACGGACGGCGACTATGGCACAGGCACAGCCGTAAGAAGTTCACGAATGACGTCTTCGCTTGTCCTTTGTTCGGCCTCGGCTTCGTACGTCAGGATCACTCGGTGACGCAGCACGTCGTAAGCGATGTCCTTAACATCCTGCGGAGTGACGTAGGCACGACCATTCAGGAAAGCGATGGCCCGAGCCGCCACGCCCAGAAAAATGGTAGCTCGCGGAGACGCGCCAAAATCAATCAGAGGCGCGACAGACTTCAATCCGAATGCGAGCGGTTCGCGAGTGGCTCGCACTACGTTCACAATGTAATCCTTCACCTGGTCGTCGATGTATATCATGCGTACGACCTCCTGCATGGAGAATATCTCCTCCGGTTTGAGCACTGCATTGATGGGACGAGAAACATCGTCCAGTGCCATGTCCAGTACTTTGCGTTCTTCGTCCGGACGAGGATAGGTCATCCGAACTTTCAACATGAATCGGTCGACCTGGGCCTCCGGAAGCGGATAGGTGCCCTCCTGCTCAATGGGATTCTGAGTTGCCAGGACCAGAAACGGCTTCTCCAGAACGAAGGTTTCGTCACCGATCGTCACTTGCTTTTCCTGCATGGCTTCCAGCAAGGCCGACTGAACCTTTGACGGAGCCCGGTTGATCTCGTCCGCCAGAATCAGATTGGCAAAGATCGGACCTTTGCGAGTCTTGAAAGTACCATCTGAAGGCACGTAAATCATGGTTCCCAGCAGATCCGCGGGAAGCAAATCGGGCGTAAACTGGATGCGCTGAAAGCTGATCGACAGGGCCTTCGACAAAGCCGTAATTGCAGTGGTTTTTGCAAGTCCCGGCACACCTTCGAGCAAGACGTGACCGCCTGTGAGCAAGCCGATCATCAATCGGGAGATCATGTCTTCCTGACCAATAACGGCCTTTCGAAGCTCTCCATTCAGCTGATGGATACGATCCGATTCCTGAGCAACGCGTTCTTTGATTCGGCTGAGTTCCGGGTGCATTTTTCCTGCCATCCAGTATCGCAACGCAAAAAGTCGTCTGAAGGCGAATCAATACAACACGCACCGCGTTGGATCAACCTTCCGGAGTAGTAATCGCGGACATCACTCTATTCGATGGTTGTGTCTCGAAAATTCTCACGTTGAACTCATGGTTGAAAGTTGAACTCATGGTTGAAAGAAGTGACCACACAAGGCCTGAGACGTATTTGACTTCATCCTGCTGGTGAGTTGCAGACAAACCGGTAGCACAGCGCCGGTCCGCTTTCTCTTTTGGCCGCCCGGAAGTTAAGCTGCCTGCCTCAGGTTTGAGACGGACAAAACGAAAAACGCGGGCTGGACGGAATACGCGTGGCCAGACAGGGACGATGCCAAATGAAACGGTCAATGACAGATCCAGTGGCCGACGGGCGGTTCGATGTGACTCGATGCGCCGTCACCGCATGTTTGATTTTTCTCGCATCAGCGGTTCTCCATCCAGCCGCTGCTCAGGACGAACCCGCTCAGACACAGCCGCCGGACCTCGAAACTGTTGTTCCCGATGGCGCAGCGGAGCCATCCAGACGAGAAATCGCTGAGTATTCCGGACCCGTAGAACTCCTCCCGGCAGGACGCTTTGAGCTCAACTGGCAAAAGCTGATCGCTATGCAGGAGCTGGGAAATCATTTGACCGGAAATACGGAATGGAAGGATGATTGTCTGCTCATGGAGATCACCGATTCCGTCCGCGAATCAATGTCGAAGACGCTGGAAGCGGACAGGCCAATCAGTATGACATTTGACGTCATTCTGGCTTTCAATCCGGATTCGGCGGAACTGATCGGCGGGTATCAGGTGATTGCGATGCCACTCCCTGTCAATCGATTTTTCGAACTACTCGACGAACCAATCGATGAATCGCTGGTATTCGACGAACAGGGATTTGCGAGTCTGGAAGATGGCGAAGGAATCTTGCTGGACTGCGGTGACTACAGCGTGCTGGCAGTCGGCGAACCGTCCGCCCAAATCCTGAAGCCGCAAATGCTCGCGATCTGTGATTATCTGAAAAATCATCCTCCTCAAAAAGCCTGTTCATTTACATTTGAACCCGGTCGGACATCTCAGCGGTTCCGAAATGTTCTGAAGACAATTGCCTCCGCAGGTCTTGGCACATTTGCTCAGAGACGTGATGGCGAAAATGAGCTCTTCTTTCGTCTGCGCGAATCAGGCGTGAAGCCAGTCATGGAAGCCGTCGATCTGGCCAGTGATCAGATTGAGTCCCTGCGATACGCCATTGACCTGAACACCGAGACTCAGGAGATAGAAACGGAACTGGCATTAAAGGCGGTCCCCAAATCCGGATTCGAACAGTGGTTGAATCGCCAGTCCGAAGCCACCAGCCGAACGGGGCGGTACCTGCACCCCAACCACGATTCAGTCACTTCTCTTTGTATAGCTATTCCGGATATTGTCCGCACAAGCCTGCCACTGCTGACAAAAGCCCTGCTGGATGAAGGTCTGAAGATCGGATTATTATCAGCGCATAGCGCTCAACAGTGTCAGAGAAGCTGTCAGGACATGGCGGACCGAGGACTGCTGGAACTGCTGATTCAGACAATTCCTGACGGTCGGGGGGGATTTGATGTGGTCATCACACAGCCGCTGCCGGAACAAAATGATTTGACGGCAGCAACTATTGAACTGGTTTCGTCGCAAAGCCTGGGGCCGTGGACCGTGGCCTTTGAGGATATCGACGGATGGCCGGTGCATGTCCTGTCGGGTATCTTCGGCGATACAACTGCGACAGAAAACGGGGTCACCTGGCCGAACGACATTCAGCTTTGTGCAACCGACACGGCGGTACACTGGCACTTTTGTCAGCCTGACACCAGGTCTGTATTGACGGAGATCATCAAACACGACTTTGAAGAACCGGAGGCGGCGGGTCTGCTGCGCAAAAAACTGTTGTACTTAAAGGGCGACTGCAAGCTCGCTGTGCGACGGTTTTTCTGGGATGACGACTACAACAGTGTCTTTCCAGATGAGACGACCGGCGTCGGTCGACACACCGGTCGCGGAGACTACACCATTGCGGCTGACATCGCTCCACAGGAACTCGTGCTGACAGCAACATTTGAAGCTGATGCAGCGGCATTCGGAATTCTCTGGCATTCCCTTATCATTCTCGAACCTCTGGAAGCTCTCGACTTCTAGCGTAAGCTCATTGTTCCTACCGAACCGCTCGACAGAATGCTGCTCCGTGGTCAAAATTCCACAGCGGCGTCTGTAAATGGTCAGCTGGTCAACTGATCATGATTTGCCGTCGTACCCATTCGATTTCCGTTCCGGTATGCAGACGATGCCGGGACTGCCAGGCATGTCACAACAGGGGGCACCTGTCGGCTGTTTCCGCGGTCTTGTCTCAGACAGCACCTTTGCTGTTCGATCTCAATGAATGTGCCACACCAACATAAAGAATTATCGGTGCCGAGCGACACATCTGAGATAACAGCGTTGCAGACAGCCCTGCAGCAGTACTGGGGGTACCGCGATTTTCGCCCACTGCAACGGGAAGCCATGTCCCTGGTTATGAAGGACATGGATTCTCTTGTGGTATTACCAACGGGTGGTGGCAAATCGTTGTGTTACCAGGTTCCGGCTGTGAGCCGGGATGGCCTGGCGTTAATTGTCTCGCCACTGATCTCGCTCATGAAAGACCAGGTGGATTCGCTGAATTCCGTCGGCGTACCGGCTGCCTGCATCAACAGCATGCAGTCACAGAATGAAAAAATGCAGGTCGCGGGACAGATCCGCCGTCGGGAATTGAAGCTGCTTTACATCGCACCCGAACGTCTGGCTCAGGAAAAGACGATTCAGTTTTTGCAGGATGCAAACGTCTCTTTTGTTGCGATTGACGAGGCTCATTGTATCAGTCAGTGGGGCCATGATTTTCGCCCGGAGTACAGGCAACTCGCAAAACTCAGATCTGCGTTCCCAGGCGCAGGGATCCACGGCTACACAGCCACTGCAACGCCCCAGGTTCGCAATGATATTTGTGAGCAGCTTGGACTGCTGAATCCCGCTGTCCTTGTGGGTTCATTCGATCGCCCCAATCTGCAATACCGAGTCGAACGGCGCTATGACGCAATGGGACAGATTCAGCGTGTGCTGAAGCGACATCGAAACGAATCCGGTGTCATCTACTGTATCAGCCGTAAGAATGTCGAAGCGACCAGCAGTGCACTCAATGATCTTGGCTTTCGGACTCTGCCGTATCATGCAGGATTGCCCGACGAAAAACGACGGCTTGCTCAGGATTCCTTTATTGACGAGAGCATTCAGATTATCGTCGCAACGGTCGCCTTCGGGATGGGGATTGACAAGAGCAATGTCCGATTTGTCATCCACGCGGAAATGCCGCGATCACTGGAAAACTATCAGCAGGAAAGTGGTCGAGCAGGCCGCGACGGGCTCGAAGCGGAATGTACGCTGCTCTACGCGGCCAACGATGTTGACACCTGGGAATTCCTGATGCAGGACATTCAGGATGCGGCTGTGAGGGATACCGGTACGGCTGCATTGAAAGCGATGCAGCATTACTGCATCAGCACACGTTGTCGACATCAGCAACTTGTACGCCACTTCGGGCAGGATCTGGACAGTGCGAATTGCGGCGCTTGTGACATCTGTCTGCATGAAATGCGCCCGGTAGAAAATCCACTGATAACAGGGCAGAAAATTCTGTCCTGCGTGTACCGCCAGGGCCAGCGATTCGGCGGCGCATACACTGCCCAGGTTCTGAAGGGATCCCGAGCCAAACGAATCGTTGAAAATGGTCACGATCAGCTCAGCACCTGGGGCCTGATGAAAGACGAATCGGAGCCGCAAATCCGAAACTGGATCGATCAACTCTTGTCCCAGGGATTTCTTCGCCAGGCAGGTGAATACAATTGCCTGGAGATTACACCAACGGGCCGACAGCTGCTGAAGGGCGAACTTACCCCGTCTCTGCTGAAAATGCGTGACGACATTCCGACCCGCGCAACACAGGATATGTGGGAGGGCGTCAATCGCAATCTGTTTGACGAACTGCGAGGTTTGCGAACCCGACTCGCCGTGCAGAAACAGGTTCCCCCGTACATCATCTTCAGCGACGCCACCCTGCGGGATCTCGCAAAGGCACGACCAACAGATCTGGCCGGGCTGACGCAGATTTATGGAATCGGTAAACAAAAACGGGATGAATTCGGGGCGGTTGTGCTGTTCACAATACGTAATTGGTGCGATCAAAACGGAATCGCAACAGACATCGCAACTGACGGCGGTCCATCAACACCAACACCGATGCAGACGCACGGCAGGAAAAAGGCAGAGACTCCCGCTTCGGAAGCATATTTTGATCTCTTTGAGCAGGGACTGACGGTCGAAGAAGTATGCCTGCAGAAAGATCGATCACAGGGCACGGTCTGGCAATACCTGGAACAATATGTCCGAACCCATCGCATCGCCGATATTTCCACATGGATTCCCGAGACACGATGCAAGGAGATTGAAACGGCAATCGCTCATGTCGGCAGCGATCGATTGAAGCCACTCTTCGAACACCTGAATGGTCAGGTTTCGTATGAAGAAATTCGCGTCGTCCGGGCTGCCTGGGATGTCCGCGACGCTGCAAAAGAGTGAATGTTTCCATCCCGGGCGGCTCACGCAAGGCAGTGCATTACTTTTCTGCACCGGGGCGTCTTTGCTGGCCCAGCAGTTCATAGTAACGCTGCACCAGTTCGTCGAATTCTTCCGGCACGGGTTCCCGGTCGATGGGCACCATGGATTTGTCAGATTCAATTCGAGCAAGCTCTTCTGCAATACGTTTCTGAAGCGTCTGCATCTCGCCGAGGAGTTGTGACTTCACAAGATCCCATTGTGGTTCTGTGCCGTGACGTTTGAATTCCGCACGAATTGCGCGGGCCCTGTCGCGAACCTGAGCGACGCGACCACGCAGGTCGGGGTCATCCAGCATTTCTTCTACTTCTCGCAATCGATCAGACCACTGGCTGAATTCCTGACCTGTGAGCGGCTGCGCAGGACGATTGTTCGCTCCTCCTCCGAATCCTTCTGTGCGGCCACCGTCCATCAAACTGCTACGTTGTTGGCCACCCTGTTGCTGACCACCCTGCTGCTGACCACCCTGCTGCTGACCACCCTGCTGCTGGCCACCCTGTTGTTGACCGTCCTGCTGCTGACCATCCTGCTGCTGACCATCCTGCTGTTGACCACCCTGCTGTTGACCACCCTGCTGCTGACCATCCTGCTGTTGACCACGCTGCTGCTGGCCACCCTGTTGCTGGCCATCCTGTTGCTGGCCATCCTGTTGCTGACCATCCTGTTGTTGGCCACCCTGTTGTTGGCCATCCTGCTGCTGACCTGCCGTCGCTTCGTCTGCAGGGGCATACTGGCTGTCACTAGCTTGCTGGTTGCCAGTCTGCTGTTGTCCATCATCGCCCGTTGCCGCCTGAAGCTCCTGCGAAAGCTGCCGGGACAAATCGCCCAGCTCTTCCTGAGCGCGCCGCATGGCTTCGGCTTCGCTGCCCAGCACAGCATCGGCAGCATTCTCAATTCCCTTTCGAAGCTGCTCGATTCCCTGCCCGGCTGCCTGTTCTGCTTGTTGAGACTGTTGCCACATCCCTCGAGAAGTCAGGAATTCTGCGGCTTCCAGTGCTTCCTGAGGCTTCATTTCGCGCATCTCGCGCAACGTTTCGTAGAGTCTGGTCGAAAGCAAAGGTTCGACCTGTTCTGCCTGTTCGATAATTTGTTTTGATTCGTCGACGATTTGATTCAGCCGATCGCGCTGCTCGCGGACTTGTTGTTCGAGTTGTTCGCGATTGCGATCGGTTCGAAGTGACGGGCGTTGTCTGCCGCCGTTCGGGCTTTCTTCCGGGGATTCGCCGGACTGCCCGGCAAGCTGCTGACTGAGTTCCTCCTGTTTATCGCTCAGTTCGCGTGCTTGTTCCCTCAGATCTCGCAAGGCATCGGTGAATCGGGATGACGTCTGATCGCGGAACTGATCACGTGCCTGCTCGAACTCACGTTCTGCCCGCGTCCCTTCGGCAATGGCTTCGGACAGTCGTCCCTGATCCATTGCTTCGGAGGATCGCTGCACATTTTCCCGAGCCTGTTCGATTTGCTCTCGCACTTCGGCAGACTGTGGCTGTTGTGCCTGATCCGAAGATTGATCCATGCGTTCCCGCACTTCATCCACATCACGCAGCATTTCACGTTGCTCTTCGCGGAGCCGTTTGAGTTCGCGTTCGATTTCTTCCTTTTCTTTGTCTGTTGTGGCTGCTCGCAGCTCCGATTCCAGTTGCTTCATGCGTTCGTTCATCATTTGCTGACGCCTCGCCAGCTCCTTCAGGCGATTCAGAATCTGCAGTTGTTCACGTTGCTGCGTAGTCTGTTCCTGCTGTTGCTGAGCCTGCCGTTCAGATTCATAGCGATTGCGATCATTGTCCAGTTCCAGTTGTTGTAATTGCTGTTGCCGCGACTGTTGTCCGCCACCACCACCGCCACCCTGCTGTTGCTGCTGTTGGCGCACTTCGACTTCTGAATCGCGCAGCTTCAGCAGCGATTGATAGGCGGACTGTTCAGGCAGCAGGGCGTCAGACACTTTCGTGTCCTCTTTCTCTTCGCGAATTTTTTCGAGCGTTTCCAGAGCATCCTGCATGTGCGTTCGAACTTCTTCTGAAAGCGCTGCAACTTTCGGATCGTCGCCAGCCTGCTCCATGGCCTGCTCCAGTTGTTCAATGGCAGCAGCCTGAGACTGACTGATCACACCAACGTCGTTTGACCAGGTGCCCGCTCGCCGGACATCACTTTCACGCCGCAGCATGTTCCATGTGGCACTGATGATCTCTTTCTGCAGCTTCAGCACAGCATCGACAGGACTCTGCTGTCCTTGCTGTTGTTGTTGCTGGTTCTGCTGACCTTCGCGAAAGATTTCTTCAAAGCGTCGGACGTCGGCAAACATCATATCGCTCAGCGTTCGACGAAGGGTCCCATCAGGCGCGACATCATCCGCATAGAAGAAATATGTGACCAGATTGTCAGGCTCCGCCCTGAGCGATTCGAGTTCAATTGTGTGAGACATCTTCGCAGTTACAGGTCCCGAAACGGTCCTGTTGATCGATGTTTCCTGTGTTTCGTTGTTGCCGGAAGCATTCGAATCTGCTGACCCGGCTTCAACTTCTGACCCGGCTTCAACCTGTGCATCGCGGAGGGAAACGGACTTCTGTTCCTGGCCGGTGATACCATATTCAACACCAAAGTCGATCAGGCCGTAGTCGTCCGTCGCCTGAGCTTCGACAACGAACTCCTGAAGCGGCGATACGTCTGTATCACGCCCGGGGAACGTAATCTTGATTGCAGGTCGGTCATTTCGAGTCACGCGCAGGGAGAACAGATTTTCGTCTGCCGAAGTCCGGCCTTCTGCATCTTCCAGATAAACGGACCAGGTTTGGCTGTCGTTTGCGATGATGGCTGTTTCGACCATTTTCGGGTCGTCCGGATTTGGTGTCAGCGGGGTAGCGGCCCCATCTTTGTTTCGAAGTTCAGCAACAACGACCCGTTTGTTCAGATGCAGCTGGAGCTGAACGGCCGAACCTTCGACTGCCACAACACGCAGTGTGTCTTCGATAAGTTGTGGTTCTTTGTTGACGTATTCCGGAGGTGTAATCAGAGCATCCGCCTGTTCCAGACGCGGACGTTCAAAGACGGTCACCCTGAATTCATCGGAAGCGGCCGGCAGTGCTTCGCTGCTGTCATTACTGATCGCCGAGACCGGGGCAAATCGGACAACGTACGTTCCATCTGCAGTGACTTCTTCCATCCGCGCAGCAAAGACGCCGGAGTCAACGGTTTCCGACATGCTCATGGTGCGGGTTTCACCTTCCGCCGACGCAAACTCCAGTTCGGCACGCAGTGGGATCCCGTCTGCAAATCGGGCAACCACGGTGAGTGCCGTGCCCCGTTCGATTTCCACATCACCCGGTTCGATAGATAACCCGGCCAGCAACACCCCCTGTTCTTCCTCTGCTGAAAGCTGCTGGGCAGGTGCGTTCAGGCTGGATGAGCCGAAATGTCGACCCCAGCGGCTGGCAGCCACAACTCCGGAAACCATGCAGACAAATGAGAGAAAGCTGACCAGCGACCACTTCATCATCTGGCGAACCGGCACGACACGTGACCAGTCGGCCTGGCGAGCCAGCCGGTCGGCATTCCTGGTGACCATTTCTGCCAGCACAGACGATCCCTGATCGCTGGATTCGTTGACTCGCACGGCCGTCAGAACGGCATCGTTCAGCTGTGGGTTTTGCTGCTCGATCAGTCGAGCCGCTTCGAGTGCCGAGGGTTGCCGAACGATCGCGCGGGAAAACAAGATCCCGATCAGCGTTGTCGCCAGCAGCACAATGAATTCCGTCCGGAACATTCCGGTGGATGCCGGAAGCCAAAGGCAGACCGCGATGGCGGGCAGCAGCAGCATCACCCAGCAAAGCGACTGGCTTCGCAGAACTCGGAGTTTTTGCAATCGCATCGCGACTACACGCAAGCTTCGTTCCAGCATAGACTCACTCATGCCGTTGCCTCCACGCTTTGACGACGTTCAATTCCACCGGACACCAGACTTTCCAGCATCAGGCAACCGAGCCCTGCCAGAAGCAGCCAGCGCCACAGTTTCTGTCGTGATTCCAGTTCGCTCGAAGTTAATTGCGACGCAGCCACCGGATCGAATTCGTCGTTGGCCGTATCACCCGCAGACAGCAGCGTTCCGTCGGAAGCATCGGCCTCCAGTCCCAGCGCCTGAAGCTGACCGAGTGGCAATGGATCGGTTCGTGATTCTGTGAGAGGCAAGCCTACGATCATCGAGATCACCTCGCTGGCTCTTTCCGGCGCTGTTGAATCTCTGCCAGTGGCATTCGATTTGTCCCCGGAAGAACTCAGCAGGTAGCGGCCCGGTGTTTCAAATCGGTAAGGGAATTCTTCCGAGTCAGACCCCCGAGTGGCAGTTGGCGAGGATCCGTCTTCACGGATTGAAATGGGCTGCGTCTGACGGGATTCGGCCAGCTTCCTGAGACTCTCAGACGTGATGACGGAATCATCGGGCAATTGAAGCGACCATTCGTTTGATCCTGTCAGATGGCCGGGAATAATGGCATCTCCGGTTGAGAACACCATCTGACCGGTGCTGCGGGGGTATGACTGTCGAACCAGGCTGGTGATCATGGGAGCGAATCGCGTAGACAACGCCCACTGGCTGTCATCCGGATGCCACCCGGCAGTAAAAATGATAATTCGACCGCCACCATCCAGAGACGTTTCGACAATCGCGGGGTCGCCGGAATCGAATTTTGCAATCACTCGCCAGGGACCATTCTCCCGCGATTCGATCTGCGGAAGCGGAATGATGCGATGATGCCAGAATCGAATGGATGAAAAATCGCTGAATCGTGCTTCTGAAAACGCTGCGAACAGCGAGCTGTCAAATTCAATCTGTCCGAGCATCGCGTAGTCTTTTGTTGACGATTCTGATACCGCCGGAAAGTCGGGAAGAAGTGAACTGACAGAGGAAGCGACTTCTGTTGATTTCAATGCAACCAGGACTGTTCCACCACGATTCAGGCAGTCTGAGACAGACGGCAAAAGGCCTTTCGGCAAGACATCCGTGACGACAATCAACCGAACATCGCTGGCGACCGGCAACAGGACACCATCGGCCTGAGCCGCGTCAATCAGTTCAAAAGGTTCACTTTCATTACCATCAATCGCACGCTGAAGGTAGTACTTCATTTCTGCGGGGTCATTGCTGTCCACCGAACCGACGTGGGCGACCTTCAGTAACGGGTTTTCGATCACAGGTAAATCGACAACATTATCGAATGGATGCTTGTCCTGCAGCAGTTCTACTCCGGCAATCACGGCGGTGGCTTTGTCATCGCTGACCGGCATAACGACCGAGTGGCGCTGACCGGCGGCAACACTGGCCCTGATCGGTTTCCCGACAGGGTTTCCCTCTCGATCAAACGGTTGCATCGCGAAATCGGTTACCACGGAATCGATTGAGTTGCTGAGAAGAATCCGCGGCTGGCCATCGCGATCTTCTGGCAGAAGGCTGATTCCCGCGTTTCCAGGCACTTCCGGGCGCACAACTTTGAGATCGACGTGCACGGCGTCGGGCCATCCGGCAGATTGAAGTTCTTCCAGACCACTGCCTCGCTGGAAATCGGTGATCAGCACAACGCGACGTTCTGACAGACGCGGGCCGGATGCCTCTTCCTGCGAAACTTCTGCTGCTGCATTCAACAGGGCAGCGCCGGTGTGAGTGCCCAGCCAGTCTGGCTCAATGGCCTCGACAGCTTCTTCAATTAACGCGGCTCGCGCACTGACTTCGGTTTGGCTCCATTCGCCTGACGAAATCAGCGTGCGTGTTGTCTGGCTGAATGCCGACAGGCTGAAGACATCAGATTCGCTCAGACCCGCCACAACATCACGCAGATGCTGGATGGCCTGTTCGCGAAGTCCATCCCGCCGCATACTGGCACTGACATCCACCAGCACGGCAACACGTCTGGCGGATGTTGCGTCCAGTGTGCCTTCAACCGCAACCCTTTGAAACGGTCGGGAGAAAGCCAGTCCGATCAGGATAAGCGCCAGGATTCGAAGCAGCATCAACGGCCAGTGTTCGATCGTCGACCGTTTGGTCATTTTCGGCAGGGACGGCTTCAGGAAACGTACCAGACTAAAGGGTAATTTCCGCGAGGGCGTCCGCCTGAGCATATGCAGGACGAATGGTACAGCGGCGGCGACGATCCCTGCGGTTGCGAAGATGGGTGTCAGAAGATCGAACATGATGCATTGACCAGCAACGAGGAGGCGTTGACCATACCGGCTTGTCGCTCACAGTTTCGCGGCCTGGCGATGCCTGTTGATAAGCATCATGTTCCAAAGGACTCGTGACCGGACGAACGCGTCGACGGTCCGAAGTATCCCATCCTGCACTGCTTTCATCCATCGCATTTGCCCGATTTGGCAGACTCATGCGCAAGAATAAAGCCGACCCGGAAATGGAATCGGCTCTGGATTCTTCGTTTTTGAAGGTCGTTTAAGAACTATTTTCCGGCGAATAATCCGAACAGCCCCTTCTTTTTGGGAGCGTCCTCAGCGGGGCGGCGTTCGCCATCGTTCGAACCAGCCAGTTGTTTAATCATGTCAGACACGCTGCGTGTGAGTCGGGACTTCGGCGCAAACTGGCAAAGCGGGGTTCCGTTGTTACGACTTCCCACCATCGTGGCGTAGTCATTTGGCAGCTGCCAGAAGACTTTTCTGCCAATGGTATCCAGGGCCTTGTTCAGGCTGATATCGGCATCTTCAAGGCCCATCCGGTTCACGACAATCTCGACCTTCTCTTTGATGCCATCGAACTGCTCAAGAAACTGCATGATGCGGACGGCATTTCGCAGGCAGGTCAAATCCAGTTGCGTCACCAGAAGAACCTTATGGGAGACTTCCATGGCAGAAAGGTCAAGCTTGCCGAATGATTTGCTGACATCAATGATCAGGTGAGAGAAGGTTGCCTTGAGCAATGCCAGAATTCTTCGCAAGTCATCGGGCTTGATCGGTTCGCCTTGTTCAAGTTCGACGGGCCGAGGCAAAAGGTACACACCGCAATCATGCCGTGTCAGTGATCGTTTGAGCAGACCATAGTCCAGTCGGGAGATGTTATCTGCCACATCACGAATGGTATATTCAGGGATGATGTCCAGCCAGACGTCCACGTCGCCCAGCATCAGGTCCAAATCGACGATGACTGGTGAATTGGCGGGATCCTGCGCGAGGGCAGCTGCCATGTTGACGGAAATTGCCGTACTGCCGACACCACCCCCCACTCCGGCGATCGTGTAGATTTGCCCCGCGTTGGCCGCCTGTTCTCCCGGCGTGCCACCAATGGTGCCGCGAATTCGGTCCAGTGCCGCGATAAAATCATCCAGCACCAACGGCATGTTCAGAAACTCGCGAGCGCCATTGCGCATCACCTGAAGGATCAGGCCACCCTCCTGTGAACGACTGACAACCAGAACCGCGCAGGCCGGCATCGTTCGGGTGACTTCACCGACAAGCTGAACAGCTCGCTGGGGATTTGAATCCACATTGATCAGAGCGATGTCAGGGCGCGTTTGCTGGACGACATCCATGAAGAATTCATAACGCGAACATTCAGCATCCAGCCAGACAGTGTCAATACCCAGCAGCATCGTCTTGAGCGAGTTGCGTGTCTGCTCATCCGGGTCAACTGTCGCCAGTCGCAGTACGCTTTTCATGATGCTTCTCGTTCTATCCAGATTTCCAAAGGCACGTCAAACAATCGTCTGAATTCAACTCCTGCCGAGAGCAAAACGTGTCACGAACAGGGCACCGAGTCGGTTTATCGAAGGGAAGGGGTGATCAATCCGGAGCCAGCCTTCGCACCAGAGCCGGCTGCCGTGGTGGTTTTGACACCGCGGTTGCTGCCGGAGGCCGGAAGCGATGAGGCAGGCAGTGTCGTCTTTGTGGTGGCGGATGCTGTCTGCGGCTGAATCAGAGGAGATGTCGTCTGCACACAGTTGTCACCGCTCAGGCACCCGGGTGATGAGCCGCCAGGCTGGCACTGCTGACATCTTGACCCAGGCATGCAGGTTGTGTTTCCGTTCTCGCATTCGTCACCATACTTTGGCACTTCAAGCAGGTGGTGCCAGAACAATTCGTGATCAACAGGAGTGTCAGTGAACATTCCCGGACCTTGTGATGGTACCTGATCGGCCGGAATCGGAGAGACGATATCCGGAGTCACCATGATGACCAGCTCCGTCTCTGCTTCGGTATAGTTCTTCTTGCTGAAGGCCGCCCCAATCCACGGAAGTTCACCAAGGAATGGGATCTTCTGTGCGGCCCCGTCTTCTCGCTGAGAAACGAGTCCTGCGATCATCAGGGCTTCCCCGAAGTTCATTTCCACCTGTGTGTTAGCTTTGCGAACGATGAATGCGGGCACCGTAACACCGCTCACAGTCACGGAGTTCGAAAAGTCGCGGTCGCGAATCGCCGCTTCCACTTCCAGCCGTACTCGACCCTCACCCAGGATGTAAGGAACCGCCTGCAACTGCACACCGAACTCCTTGAATTCGATAGCCGTGGTGCCAAGCCCTGACGGAGTGATGACTGGTGTTTCACCGCCATTCAGCAGGTTCGCTGGTCGTCCGTTGTGAGCGATGACCGTTGGCGTTGCGTGGAGTTTCAGCAATCCTTCGTTCCGCATGGCCACGATGAAGCCCTGAAAGACGCTGTTGGGCTTTGTGAAGCCGTAGGTAATAGTTGACTCCGCGAAGCCGGAGAGGGTTGCGGTGGCACCGCTGCCTCCAATGGCCAGATTCTGGATCGGTGTGATCGGTCCGGGGGTGCTCAACAGATAGTTGTTGGGCCGCATCATTGCGAAGTTCATTCCCAGCTGTCGAAACTTCGATCGCTGGACCTCCATGATCGTACACTTCAGGGCGACCTGCTGTGCGCCGGCCACCTTCATGTGGTTCATCACGTTCGGAAAGAACTGTTCGGCGATGCTCTGAATTTCACTCACATGTTCCGGACGGGTGACCCAGCCATCGAGTCGGACGGACCCATTGATTTCTTCAATCTTGATTGAATCGTTGGGATAGAGCCGACGGACGAATGATTCGAGGTGTCGAACGTCACCACGAACCAGCACTTCCAGTGCGTAGGACTGCCCGAATTCGTCAATGACCGTGATGGTGGTGACGCCCGTGGCGATGGCGAATACTCGCACCTGGTTCGGGTTCTTATCCACAACGTCGATTTTCAGAACTTCGGGATCGAAGTCCTGAACCCGGCGGATATTTGCCGAGTGTTCGACGAGAGTGGAGAACCGCTCAAACAGAGCGAGCTCATTCATACCCGGCTGAATATGGTAAACTCCGGGCGTGCCAGTCGGCGTTTGCGGGAAGGCTATTGCGGGTTGAAAGGCGAGCAGCAAAGCTGCAATCGTTACCGCAAACAGTCTGATTTTAATCGGCATCCGTGCACCCCCAAAGAATTGCTGAAGAGCGACGCCCGCTTTGAACCGGGCGCCGCGTCCCCAACTCATAACGCGCTCCGCGCGTTCTCCCATTGAACTCGATCAATCGCTTGTTGTGAGCAACGCTCACCTGTCATACGTTCGGCTCGTCCTACAGGATCCGCGACTTCTTGAGGAAGTTCCAGAACCCCGTCCCGTTTGCCTGTGTATCTGTCTCTTCTTCCGTCGGCTCTGCTTCAGCCGGCGTGGGCAATCGAACATACTCAGTGCGAAGGGTGTCCCCTTCCTGTATCTCAATTGACCATGAATTCTCAATGTCAACCGGCTTGTTCTCCGCGAGCTGTATTACCGGCATCGAACCTTCCGGCCCTGGATCGGCAGTCCGGCTTAATTCTGCTCTCAAAAACTCATCCGGATTCGCAAACTCATCATCTGGCAACTCAGGAATGTCACCCGAGGTAAACCTGTCACGATAATCCATGACACCTGTCGTACCAATTCCTGACGATCCACCGAATCGTCCGAGCACCTCATCGGACATTTCCATTGCCGCAACTTCTTCCATGTCACTGTTCGAACGAAGTGACGTTGAAAGTTGTCCCATACTCTTTGCAAGCTGCAGCATATGAGCCTGCTCCGGAGTCACCAGCACGGATATGTTCTTTGCACCCGCTCCTTTTTCACCTGTCTTGTCAATGCCGTAAACCTGATTGTCGACGGCGAATACCTCAATGTACTGAAGGATCGTCCGAGAGACCTGATGCCGCTGACCAGTTGCATCTGAGGCATTGTGACTCAGAATGATGTCAATTCGGTTTCCTGGCAGAAGCAGTCCGCTGTGAGTCTGCGTTGCATCGACAGGAATTGTGGAAACACGCATGCCGGGAGGAATAATCCCGCCAGCTCCGCGCTCGCCGCGTCCTGACAACTTACTGACCAGAATCCAGTCGCCTGCCACCAGTGGCACTCGAGATGATCGCTCCTTGATATCTTCAAAATTCCCTACGGCACCTTCCGGGCAGACAGCCTGGTCGATCTCCACCATCTGGGTGTTTGTTTCGTCCAGCTCCTGCCCGACATTAATATCCATTGCCGCCTGAAGGACTGTCACTCGCGGTCGCTCAGGCTCTGATTTGCTGTTCATTGCCTGCTTGACGCCGAACATGGCGAACAAGCCGAAAACGGCGGCAACAACCAGCAACATGATACTTTGTGATTTCATGATTCCAGGGACTCCTGACTCGCCAGCCGACATCGTTGCGTGTCTTCGGCAGGTTGCTGCTGAGCCTCGACGGCTATGGCAGAATCTGCAGAGACAGAACAGTTCGGATAACGAGACCATGCCCTATCAGCATCATCATCGGCAGAACACAAAAGCCTGCTTCAAACAATGCTGACAGGTTTGCCAATCTCATGTCTCTCCATGGGTGTGAGCCCGTGGTTTACGCTCACTCAACGGATAGACGGTTGTTGAACAGCGAGCCGGTTTGGTCTCGCAGTCTGCAGTTCACTCGACTGCAGTTTTCGGTTATTCGGGTCAGAAGACTGGGGAACCATGAGACGTCGCGTCCTGCTGCGTCGTCAACCCTGCCTGGGTTGTCTTACGCTGCCGCCCGTCTTCAGGTGGCAGCGTCTTCGGCAAATCGCTCCGGCCTACATCATTCCCGCATAGATGAAGTAGCCGATTGAGCCAATGCAGATGGGAATCCCGTAAGGCAGCAATGCCATTGTTGGCTTCCGCTCAGCGGCAATTCGAGAGAGCTCGACCGGGTTGCGAATGACCATCCACTCGCTGAGGATCATCAGAAAGTTGCTGTAGTGGTGCTTTGCCTTGCGGCTCCAGAGTACCATCAGTACAGCCATGACTGCACCTACGATGACGGAAACACAGAACGCAAGAAGTGTGACCTTCCAGCCCAGCCAGGCTCCAATGCCTGCCATCAGTTTCACGTCTCCGGCACCCATTCCGCCCACTGAATACAGGGGCAGCAATGTGAGAAGGCCGACGCACATCCCCATCAGTCCGGCCCCCAAGCCTCCGAGTCCACCGACACATGTCGAATAAACCAGGCCGGAAAGAACCATTGGAAAAGTGATCCAGTTCGGAACGCGAAGCTCCTTGCCGTCAATCCATGCCGCCAGAATCAGGATGGCGGAAACAACTTTTACGTGCCAGTGATCAAATAGAATCTGTGACCAGTCCATTGCAGAACTCCTGCCTGCTGAAAGCAATGTTATGAGTTGAGAAGAACAGAGACCTGTACCAGCCACGCCTCACTGAAGGGCGGGTCCTCCGTGGCTTAAACTCGCCCGGCTGGAGACAGCAGATGCAACACGAAGAACGTCAGCGCTATCGCAATGGCCGCGGTCGCCTGAATCAGATCAGCCGGATTGATGTCTGCCCATAGAGGAAGCATTTGGTATCTCAGTCTGTGGGAACAAATCTGGGTAAAGCACACCGCCGCCGAACCCGATGCCCGTCGGCGAGTGCAGTTTCAACACTGCCGACCATGAAAGCCGGCAGCAATCGCTGACTATGACAGGTAGGTGCCAACAGTTGAGAACTTGGCGTTGGCGTTTGTACCAACGGTAGAAACTGCAGCCAGGCAGACCACGATGATCAATGCCAGCATTACGGCGTACTCAACAGCCGTTGGGCCATCTTCAGAGACCAGGAACTTCTTGATGCTGTTTGCGAACTTGCTCATTTCAAAACCTCTCAGTTTAAGCCCCTGCACCGGGCTGAAAAAAATCACGGCGGAACGTCCGCCAAACGTGAGGCCCATCGATTCGTGAGAACGTGACCTGCAAATGAAACTTAGGTCAGGAAAAACAGCGGTCAAAAACTTTGGTGATTTTTTGCTACCCATCACCACAGTCCGAACCGGGCACAAAGCGTGGCAGAAATGCACCGCTCCGCGTAACAGCCACCGAAACGCCGCTCCGCGCAGTCCTCAACGCGGTCCTGATTCACAAGCCCCGAAAGCGCGCAAAAAAACACGAGGGCAAGGTGCTGGTCAGTCACACGATACCTCGCGTGATCTGCACAGGACCCTGCCCCCGCGCTATGCTTTCATACGGCGGACTGTGAACAGACCGCCGATGGATCGCTGACTATGACAGGTAAGTGCCAACAGTTGAGAACTTAGCGTTTGCGTTTGTACCAACGGTAGAAACTGCAGCCAGGCAGACCACGATGATCAATGCCAGCATTACGGCGTACTCAACAGCCGTTGGACCATCTTCAGAGACCAGGAACTTCTTGATGCTGTTCGCGAACTTGCTCATTTCAAAACCCCTCAGGATGTGCCCAAACACCGGGCAGGAAACGTCACGGCAGAAAATGTCCTGCCAACATAGATCACTCTGACATGCAGAGAGAATCACAATGAGAACTCAACTTACTCGGGAGAGTCGTTCTCCCACTCGCGTGCGGGCATCCTTCCCGAACTCTGAACAAACCTAGGCCAGGGTTTCCACATGTCAAAAAAGTTTTCCAGATTCAATTGCAGCTCTATTCATTGGGACCGAATCACCCGCCCGCGCTGAAGAGAAACGCCTGAAAAGCCAGCCGATTCCATCGGACGTGTGCGTCTCAAAACCTTTTGGATAGCGGATGTCGTCTGCCGCTCCACCGGGATAAGGAAGCATTGCGAATTCATCTTCTTCATTCAGCTGTGCGATCGGCTGCAACTGCATCCCGGGGTACCATCGCGCAACCTGCCTGCCGACATCCCGCTGGACAATTCGAAGACAGGACGGCACCGGCAACTGTGATTCATCAAAGTCAATCAGTCGGCATCGGCCACTCAAATCCGGCCGCCGATGAATGAGCGGCATCCAGTCAATTCGATCCTCCATAACAATCAGCCGATCCGGAGGTTGTTCGTCTGCAAAACGCTCTACTGCAATATGTCGGCGTTCTGCCGCGGTCCATTGCTCCGTACAGTGTTTCGAGGACATCACGCACCAGCCAATGACGGTCAACAGCAGCACGTTACGCAGGATGGGGCTGATCCTTGAAATCAGTCCTGAATAGACGGGTGCAAGTCCGAAAGCACCAGCGATGCCATACCGAAGGACCATAGCGGGCTGCAACGTCCAGGACATAACAAGTAGCGCAACTGGCATCAGGCACAGCGGAACGAGGCCCGCGGCATCCAGGCTCGCTGGAAACAGCCGGTCCGTTTTAAGATTGCTCAACACAGCCAGAAACACCAAACCCATCAACACAGACGGCAGCAATAATGACTGCAGGAAAGCGATGCTTGTATCGACCGTGGGGGCTGACACCCAGGTTGCACAGGACAAAGCCTCTCTTTGCCCCATAAGCAAAGGCAAACACAGTCCAACCGAAGCTAAGGAAACCGCAACAAGGACAAGAAGCTGTCGCATTCGACCATCACGATTCCTGGTTCCCCTCGCTTTGTGAATCTGAAATGTTGTTACCAGCAGCACGGAGATGATGCCAAAGTAGTGGCACGTGCAGACAAGAACGCCCAGAATCAGGCTGCCAATGAATTCACCACGAGAGAGACGGCGGTCTGATCGATCAAGGATCCAGACAAGCCAGACCAGGCATGCCATCCACATCGCGTAGAACCGTGCTTCGAAACACTGGTGGATGACAACAGGATGGCCTGAGACCAGCAGCATCGCGATGGCAGCACTCAAAAACGAGACACGGCGTCGCAGTATCAGGTAGCACCCGCTAAGCGCCAGAAGCATCAAACCAGCAGAGAACAGTCGCAGCCGAAGTTCCGTCAGATTTCCCGGAAGCAATCTGAGGGTCCGAGCGGCGAGATAGTACGCAGGAGGATTAAAGTCGACACCGTGTCGAAGAGCCTGGAATGCGTGAATCGGGTCTGAATCATTGACCAGCAACCACGTATGCACCTCATCCATCCAGAAGGAACGCGTCAGCAGATCGAGCGAATCGGACATGAACCAGATCATGCCGAACAACGTCCACAGTACAGCAAGTTCGGCCAGCCGGCGAACGACAGGCGAATGATGACCCGTGGTGTCTGGCATCGCTTTCTTCCAGCGAGTGAACATGTTGTTAATCGCGTGACGCAACACGCGTCAGTTCGTCACTCCAAATCGCGATCGTTCTGGCCATTCGCTCCCGATCGAGTGCGTCGGCCTCACAGGTTTCCTGTGCGCTCCGGAGAACGGCGATTGCTTCCCGGACACGGCCCGAGTCATGAAGGTGATAAGCCGATTGAATATGAACGATCGCCAGTTGCGGAACGTGCTGCATGGCATGCCTCCAGAGGCTCTCGGAGTTTTGCCAGACAGGCAGATGACTTCTGGTGGCGACTGCTGCTGTGATGACCGCAACGATGGAAAACACCTGAATTCCGCGGCTGGAGAATGATCGAAAGGCAAGCTGTCGGGAGCCTTCTGCAAGCCAGTCGTGTGTTCGTACAATTCCACTGCTCACCAGTCCGAAAACAACAATGCACGGCAAATACAGGTACCGGTCATTCATCAGGGTTGTAATGCGAAAGAAATTCAGAACCGGAAACAACAGCAGAAACCATGTTGCCATCATCCAGAACAACATCGGGCGATCGTTGCGGCGGCGGTAAGCTTCGAATGCGATGGCGCCCCACCCGGCCAGACCCAGAATGACAGGCAGAGCAATTCCTGAGGTCGGCGGGTCGTAAAGTACGCACAGGTCAGATGGCCAGAACAACATACGAACATAACGTGTCAGAATCGTCACATCGATGGCCATGATGTGCGCAAGACTCAAACTCAGATGACCCCGAATTCCCCCCGTAATGCTGTTCTGTGCTCCCATTGTGTACAACAGCAACAGCAGCGAAAGCAGCCCGGGAATAAATTGTCGCGGGACGGCCGAAGACAGCTTCTCCCGTCGAACAAGAACGTCATAAAGCAGCACAATCGGAGGCAGGACAACAGCCAGAGCTTTGGACAGCAGTGCCGCGGTCAGCATCGCGATATAACATCCTTCGTCTTCCGTCTGAAGATCTTTTTTCAGTCGAAAACAAAGCGCTGCAAGCATGAACGCCCCGGAAAGAAGCCCCTTTCTCGAAGAGATCCATGCCACGGTCTCAATTTGTACCGGATGCACCAGGAACAGGGCCGCCGTCAGCCACGCAATGCGGCTGTCGTTCGTAAGCTGCCGGACCAGCGCGAAGACCAGCAATCCGTTGAGCGTGTGCAGAACAAGGCTGGTGGCGTGATACCCAAACGGGTTCATTTGCCAGACAGTAAAGTCCATCAGAAAACTGAAGACGGTGATGGGCGCGTAATTGCGAGTGACCGTCTGAGTGGCAATGTCGAACAGGTTGGATGGTGACCAGGATCGGATCAGTTCGTTGTGCCAGATATAGGCCGGGTCGTCCCAGTTCACGAAGTCAAAGGACAGCGTCGGGGCGAAAATAAAGACCGAAATGAAGACCAGCGAGCCCCATACCTTCAACGGCATCGTCGCCCAGTCCGGGATCAATCGGTAGATGGAATTCATGATGTTGCGGCTGGCTGAATAAAGACGAGCAAAGAATTCAGGACACTCCGGAAGGAAACCTTGCGCGCATGCCGAACGAGGCATGGACGAGAGTGCTCCGGTTTAAGTCTGCCATGCGCCCACGCAGAAACGTTTCTTTTTCACCACAAGTCAGAGAATCCCTGCCCACCCCAACCGGCAGAACTGGACTATTAGGTACAGGCGGAAATCCAGGCGACTGCTGATAAAGGGCAGTCAGGCCGGGCCTGGGTAAATCGGCAGAACTGGCCGAAGCTTTGTTAATCCAGGGAACATGCGCAGAAGATTTTCGGTTTGTTCACCTCGTTCCGTTCAGGCCGATTATTCCGATCAAGTCACCCTGGTCGCTCACCGATATCGACGACAGGGATTTGCCTATTGATCGTAACCGGAACGCGCCGCTGACACCGGTGAATTTGATACCGGTGATGTTGACCCCCATCCGGGCGAGGGAACGCGAGGATGAAGAAAACAAAACTATTCCTGACGACGGCTGCTGCCTTTCTTCAATCGATGGCTTTTCGCTCGATCGCATGCCGCTACAACTGTTGCGAGCGTGTTCAGAGTCGAGTAGGCACGAAGTTCGGGCGGTTGGCAGCCTGCATGCTTGCCAGCACTGGACTCGCAGGGCTGGCCCTTCCGGATCTTTCGGCTCAGGAAACCGTGGCAACCAATGTCTCTCGATTTGAGATCCCTTTCGAAGTGGAAGCCGCGCCTGGAGAAACCGCACAGGGGTTTGCCGTTCTCTACGGTTCGCTGGACGGGGGTGCAACGTGGGACAAATTACAAACGGTGGCGGCTGCAGACGAAGTATTTCAGTTTTCCGCCCCGCGCGACGGAACCTATGCTTTTGCTGTCCGGATGGCCGATGCCGCGGGCAATCTACAGTCGGAGATCGTCGGAAGTCGTCCGGAGCTCCAGGTAAGAGTCGACACAACCGCCCCGGAACTGCGACTCGATCTGTACGAAGTTGCTCCCGGAGAAGTGGTCCTGGGATGGCAGACCCCCGATGCAGCAGCGGATTTGCAATCGCTTTCTCTGGAATATGCTGACGGACAGGACGGTCGCTGGAAAACGGTTCCTGTCACACAACCAACGCTTGGTCAGACGTCGTTGCAGGTTGCCGCAGGATCGGTCGTTTCTGTCCGCGGAACCCTGGTGGATGCGGCAGGAAATCAAACTCACAAATCCGCGCAACTTGTTCTGAAGCCTGTCGGTGCTCCTCAGAAAGACCCCACGTCCCTGCCCACCGCTTCACCGAACACTCCCACCGGTTCGACGGTATCCAATCAGGCGGTTGGGTCGGGTTTGCCCGTTCAGGCGATGGGGCCAAACCCGTTCGCCCCGACGGGCAATGGGCCGACTTTCGCCGGTATCTCGCCACAGATTGCACCAGGCACTTCGGCAACCCGACCACCAGCAGCAGTTCCGTTCGCTGGCGGTTTTACAAATGCTGGTTCGGTCATGCCCCCGGTTGCCCCTGGTTTCACGCAACCTGCGGTAGCAGGCCCTGTACCCGGCTATTCCAGTGCTCCGGTCACGAGCACCCCACCTGCAGCGGCAGCAATCCCAGCTCAACAAACTGTTGGCAGCAATCAACCGTTGCTGGTGAATTCTTCCATCTTCGACCTGATGTACCAGGTCGAAGATGTCGGGCCGTCAGGTGTTGGGTCCGTTGAAATCTACATCACGGAAAACGGCGGCCAGGAGTGGTTTACTTACGGAAACGACTCTGATCTTCAAAGTCCGTTTCAGGTAGACGTTCGCGGTGAGGGTACTTTTGGATTTGCGGTGCGCGTTCGCAATGGACTGGGGTTCGTTGATCCACCGCCGCAACCTGGGGACGTTCCGTCAATCGTGGTCACCGTCGATCAGACAGCACCCCTGATTCATATGGCTGCCCCCACGGTCCGCCCCGATGGAAGTGGAATCGTTGATCTGCAATGGCAGATTACCGAGCAGATGCCCTCAGGTTCTCCTGTACGGCTGGAATATTCCACCGCGCCAACCGGCCCCTGGACTCCCGCCTTCGACTGGCAATCGGACGCCGGGTACTATCAATGGCCCGTTCGCCCCGGCACGCCGCCATCAATGTACTTTCGACTGTTGGCTCGTGATGCAGCCGGCAATGTTGGTTCCGTTCAGACAACGCAGCCCGTCCTCATTGATCTGAAGCGTCCTACAGTTAGTGGTCTCAGGATTCAGGCGGTTTCGACCGGCCGACCGACTCCCGGCTATTGATATCTTTGTTCGTCGGATTCAACACGAAACGCACCGCATGAGCTTCCCGATCTCAGTGCATTTGCTGCCGCAGTTGTTCGAGCCTTCGATGCTCGAGGGTGGGGTTGCTGTTATTCTTGATATCCTGCGAGCGTCCTCCACGATCACAACAGCGCTGGGGCACGGGGCTGTGTGTGTTGTTCCTTTCGAAGATGTCGAAGACGCGCTGCAGTTCCGGATCGATTCTCACACCCCTGTTCTCCTGGGTGGTGAACGCGGTGGTGTTCAGATTGAGGGTTTCGACCTGACAAATTCCCCGGCCGACTACACACCGGAGATTGTTTCCGGCAGGTCGATCGGGTTCACGACGACGAATGGCACCCGGGCGCTGCATCGCGCTGTGCGGGCGAGTCATGTCATTATCGGAAGTTTCCTGAATCTCACGGCAGTCGTGCATTTCCTGCGGGATCAGCAAAAGCCAGTCCATCTGGTCTGCGCAGGAACCAACGGTCACATTACCGGGGAAGATGTCCTGTGTGCAGGAGCGATGGTTTCGAGTCTGATCGACGCCGATTCCGGATGCACGCTCAATGATTCGGCCGCCATTGCATTGAGCTACTGGCAGGACACGATTTCGCAGTCGTCGATTCTGATCGAAGAGTTCTTGCCCCATTCGTCGCCGTCCGGTGTCTCCCACACCGCGGCTTCGGATCTGATAGCAACTGCGATCCGGAAAGCAAATGGCGGACGAAACCTTCTGAAGCTTGGTTTTGCTCAGGACATCGATCGATGCAGCCAGATTAATTCTCTACCATTGGTGCCGCAATTCGACGCTCAGTCGAAGCAAATCCGGCTTATGTAGAGGCGGGTTGCAGATTCCGATTCGATGACGGAGAAACCCGCCGATGTCCGATTTGACCCACTTCGATGACGCTGGCAACAGCCGCATGGTGGATGTGGGAAACAAGCAGGTCACCCATCGCACAGCAATTGCCGAGGCGATTGTGTTAATGCGACCGGAAACTTTGCGGATCATCCGTGGTGGAACCGCGAAGAAAGGCGATGTACTGGGCGTAGCTCGTCTGGCAGGAATCATGGCGGCAAAACAAACCTCTCATCTGATTCCCTTGTGCCACCCCCTGTTTATCGATAAGGCGAATGTCGACTTTTCCTTCGCAGACGAGTGTCGTCTGACGGTTCATGCGACGGTATCGTGTGAGGCCAAAACCGGAGTGGAAATGGAAGCCCTGACGGCGGCTTCTGTCGCTGCCCTGACCGTGTATGATATGTGCAAAGCTGTCGACCGGGAGATGGAGATCCAGTCGGTTCGATTGCTGGAGAAATCCGGTGGTCGATCAGGACAGTTTACACGAACCCAACCCGTCGAACCGAAATCTCATTGATCCTTCAATTCTGCGATGACATGGCATCTACCACGCTCACAAAAGAAACCCTGCGAGAACAGCTGCAGCTGGCAATCGGCGATGACCTTGCGGCAGTCAACCAGGTTTTGTTGAATCAGTTCCGCAACCCGAACGAGTTTGTTGCAGAAGTCTGCGAACACGTCGCTCGCTTTCAGGGCAAGCGTATTCGGCCGATTCTGGTCCTGCTGTCTTCGCGGCTGTGCAGCGAGCCGCAGAAGCCAACGGACAAGACCCGAGAATTATCACAAAAACTGGCGGCTGTGGTGGAGCTGATTCACACCGCCACACTGGTGCATGACGATGTCATCGATGACGCCGATCTGCGACGTCATGTTTCCACCGTCCACCGTCGCTGGAACACCCAAACCAGCGTTCTGCTGGGTGACTATTTGTTCTCGAAGGCTTTTCACCTGGCGGCCACCACCGGGGATGCTGAGGCATGTCGATTGATTGGACGTGCCACCGATCGAACCTGCGAAGGCGAACTGAATCAGATTGCCGCTGGTATGGAGCAATCGACCTCCGAACGAGATTACTTCCGCGTCATTGCCGGAAAGACGGGACAACTGTTTGCCGTAAGTTGTCTTCTGGGAGCTCGATCCGGTGGCGCGACAGCCGCGCAGCAGTCACAGCTTCGACAATTCGGTTTGAGACTGGGGCTTGCATTTCAAATTGCCGATGACGTTCTTGATTTAACTGAATCCAGCGAAACAACGGGCAAAGATGAAGCCAATGATCTGCAGAATGGACGCATGACACTGCCACTGATTCGTTCGTTGCGGCTTGCCGACGAATCACAGCGGACCGAACTTCTTGAGATTCTGGCATCCGACAGCCCGGGTATTCGCACCCGTTTGGCAACCCTGGAAATTGTTCGGCAGGGAACCGATTCTGCCCGGACAACAGCCGAACAGCTGATTCGCCGTGCGACGGAGAATCTGCAGCGACTTCCCGAGTGCCCCGAGCGTTCTCTGATGGAAGCGATTGCGACTTTTGCCGTCCATCGGTCCCACTGATCGATTCCCATGGGATGCCGAATACTTTGGACTGTCTGTCTTTAATCGAGCTCTGGATATGCCGCTGCAAAGTCGTGTCACATCGCCCGGTCCTTCGAACCGCACAGTCAGGACAGATGATGGACAAATACTGAAAGTGCCTGACGACTGGGCATGTCTGCCGCCGGGAGATCCCGGACTGACACGCCGCGTCAAGGCGGCTGGCCCTTCGTGGACCGTTCAGGAAAAGAAAGGTCGCAAAGTCTTTTCTCGAGGTGTCTGGGCGCCGGCGGAAACGATCGAACAGTGTCGACGCCAACTGGAATCCGAGCGATCAACAGAGCAATATGCCAAACGTCGCGCATCGGATGCTGCCCGGCGAGAAAAGAAGCAGGATGAATACGTTGAAGATTTTCACGGTGCGGTGATGGAGTTTCTGGATTTTGCGACCGTTCATAATGCGATCGCTGTCCAACTGGCTCACGCTGTGACTCAACATGCAACGCCCGTCGGCAGTGGTACCGTTGCGAGGACTCAGCGTATTCCGCTCGAGCGGCGAGCTGAAGCGGCTGTGATCGCCTGGCTGCGTCACCAGACGACAGCCTATGACGACATGAAGATTCCCCGAGTGGCCGGGATGCGTCGCGAAGTACGACGCATGCTGGCGGAGAAATCTCGATCTCTGCTGGAACGCTATCGCAAAGGTTTGCCCGTCGATGCAGATCGCTGTCCTCTTCAGCAGGCGTTGACGAGGTCATCTTAACCCGTTGATGCCTGCGTCAATCATTGTTTGTCGGGTTCCGAGACCTCCGATCCCTCCGTCATATGGACGGACACCCCCCAGCAATTTGCAAATGCGGACATCTTAAGTCCAACCTGCGACGCCGGGAACCCGTTGAGAAATAAAGTGGCACAGACTTTCCTGTCCCTGAACCTGAATGTCTTCCACACGGGCAGGAATGCCTGTTCCACTCTTGAAGAGGATGGTAATGGCAGAAGACGTCATTGACTCTCCGACCTGGTCGAAATCAGCTGGAACTTTGTATTTCCGGCAAGGGATTGGTCCCGCAGGATCAGGCGCATCGAAGCTTCATCAATTCCGATGTTGAAATTCGGGGCCGTGGCCGAGACGAATCGGACGTGATCAGGGCCATCAGGATAGATTCGAAAAAGCGATAAACTGAGGTGATCTTCAGCACCTCTGTCGGCAACCAGTGGAGTGCCATCCTCAGGCTGCGAATTGGAAAGTCGAATCTTCGCCGGTTCCTTCGAGAGAGTTTCAATCTGGTAGAATCCGTTGGAATCCGGCACGAATCGAAATGACTGACTCTGCAAAGCAGATTCCTTCTGAAGACGGACCTGTCTCCCCTCCTCGGAGCGATTGTCGCTCAAAGTGATGTAGGTCTCGGGAAAAAGAGTGGACCTGATCAGAAACGACTGCGTTCCATCGACCAGCATCGGTTCCAGTTCTCGCGATGCGGCGGTGAATCCCGCTTCATCTTTACTGACTATGCACATCTGATTCATGATCGGAGGCACGCGAAGAGATGCGACATGACGCAGCCCACTCTGAAAGCGCCACAAGTGCCCGTGTCCTGTACCTATCGACATTAGTCGTCCGGGGAGCAGAGAATCCATCGTCTTTTCGTGGCCTTCAAAATCGACCCAGATTATTCGTAGAGTGCAGTCCGTATCATTTCGAAACAGCATTGCCACGGGAGTTTGCGATGCTTCCATGGAAGCCCCCTGATCATCGATTTCTGACAGAGCCACCGGATCCTCGTTTGAATTCTGTCCGGTATCGTTGACGTCCAAAGGAAGCGGGCTCAGCTCACGGCTCTCACCATGAACAGTCCCGTCGCTACTCGAAACCGCATTGCTCGGATTCCACGGGATATTTATCGCAACCCGCAGACCGCACCACATCTGCGCGCCTTCCGGACGAAGCGCAAAGCGGGCGTGAGACGCCATCGCTGCCCAACTCGCCGCGTGCCAGCCGCCGCCGCGCAGTACTTTGTCCTCACCGGATTCCGGCCCACGAGGATCAGTTAGAGGCGACTCTTCGTAGTATTGTTCAGAATACCAATCCTGCACCCATTCATAGGTATTGCCATGAACGCCTTCCAAACCAAATGGGTTGCACGGGAATCTTCCACTGCTTGTTGGTCCGCTTGCCTGAACTGAAGAACTGACGCTCCACCAGCAGAAACGGTTGAGTTGATTAATCGAGATATCATTACCAAAAAAGAACAAGGAGTTCGTACCCGCCCGCGATGCGAATTCAAACTCTGCTTCTGTCGCGAGACGATACCCGTCGGAAGAAAGATCAGGAACGGCGGCGACTGACTCTTCACGATACACGGGTTGCCGTCCCTCCCTTCGACTTAGTGCGTTGCAGAAACGAATGGCATCAACCCACGACACGTTTTCAACGGCAAACTCACTGGTATCGGAATCGCGAACAAACGGTTGGTGCCCCTCAGAACCGTTCTTTGAGAACGCCGCCGGATTGACACCCATGACTGTTTCGTATTGAGCCTGAGTGACTTCACAGACTCCCAGATAAAACGGCCGAGTCAGCCGAACGCGATGCTGAGGAGACTCCGACAACCGCTGAGTGCGTTCCAGGGCGTACAAACTATCGTCGGCAGGAACGGTAGCAAGTACGCGATCTTTGAAGGCAGGTGGACATCCCATCTGAAATGTACCGGGCGGAATCAACATGAACGTCATGCCAATCGTATTGTCGTGGCGAACCGGCAACGTGAGGAATTCTGACCACGACACCTGCAGTTGTTTTGCCTCATCAGAATCAAACGGAACATCACCGCCCGCAGGAACCGGCACTCCCAATTCAACAGGAACCGCCACCACCTCTTCCGATGTCGGCTGATGAACGGTGATGGTCACAAGATGCTTCTTGCCTCGCAACAGCTCAAACTTTCCATCTTCAATAATCAGGCGATCTTTGCGATTGCGTGGAATGCGAATTTCATATTCGCCAGATCGAAACCAGGTAAAACCAGCCAGCTGCCCGACGGAAAGCTTATCCACCACGTTCTGATCGCGAATGATCTCAACTTCAATGGACGGATCTTCACATTGAATTCGAATCTCTCCTCCATTTGTCATCACTCGAATGACCACGGAAGCCAATACAAGAACCATCAGCCCAGCGGCCCAGTGGAATCTGGTTGGTCGACCTCGGGTCGAAGCGACAGAATCCTGCTTCCGCAACATGATCCTCGGTACCAGATCATTCTCTTCGCGAACTGCCACGGCAGTAGACTGGTCACAGTTCATTTGAGTGGCCGCCGCAGGCTCTCCGGGAATCACTTCGACATTCTGCAGGTTCGCCCCATGGCACCAGGGCTGAAGAAAGTCCGCGACTTCCCCGGCAGTCTGGATACGCTGATCCGGGTCAACATGCACCATCCGCAGCACGAATGACTTGAAGTCGGCTGGAAATTGTACGTGACAGTTGTCGAACCCCATGAAGTCGCCGCAAATCAGAGCTGCCAGCTTTTCAGTGGTCGACCGACGCTGACCCGTATCCAGCAGCGAAGTACCGGTCAGTAGTCTGAAAAGCGTGGCTCCAAGGCTAAACACATCCGAACGAGGGTCCACTGCACCGGCGTTCCTGGCCTGTTCAGGTGACAAATAGTCGATCGTGCCAACAACCTGGCCGATTTGCGTGATCGATTCGGCTGAAGTGGTTTCTCCCGCAGCCAACTGGGCAAGTCCAAGATCCAGAATCCTGATGTTGCCGTCGTCAGTCAGCATCAGATTTGCAGGCTTGATGTCGCGGTGAACCAGTCCGCGGGAATGAGCGTGTGCAAGACCAAGCGCTGCCTGTCGGATGATCTCGCAGGCAGTGTTCAGTGGGAGGCGGGCGCCGGACTGAATCAGCTTGTGCAAGTCCGCCCCCTGCAGCAATTCCATCACCAAATATTGAATCCCATTGTGTTCACCAGCGTCGGTTGCCTGCACCAGATTCGGATGAGAGACCGCGCCAAGGGCCTGCATTTCGCGGCGAAACCTGGCCTCGCGTTCACAACGTGTCTCCGGATCCCCGCGGAGAAGCTTCAGAGCAACCAGCCGTTTCAGGCTTTGATGTTCCGCTTCGTAGACGACTCCCATTCCGCCGAACCCCAATTCCCGCAGCAACCGATACGGCCCCACATGCGATTCGGGTGGAAGATGCAGCTCAGCGAATACACTGTCGACGACCGGAGTAAAATTCGGAAATCGCCGTCGATAGTCTTCTCTTACCGGAATAGATTCACGGCGGCGGCGGAACTCTATTTCGACGTGTAATAAATGACGCAACACATCCTGGTGACGACGGCCTCGCCATCGCTTTATCACTTCTTCAAGGCACAACGGGACTGGCCCCGACAGGGCATCTTCAAACTGCTCTGCCAGTTCATCCAGTTGCGTCAATTCGTCCAGCGACAATGCGTCCAGTTTCTTGCCCCGTCAAATACGGTTCGATACGAAGTCCGTCGTGGTGACAACATGCCAACCTCTTCCCTGTCTGCGATATAGATATACTCCCCCAAACAGCAACGCAGCCTTCACGATCATCCTTAAATTCCAGCGAATTTACCAGGCTTTCTGGAGGGGGGCTTGACCCACATCTCATGCAACGCTGCAATGTCAGACCGCAATTCGTAACGCTTGATCTGACTCTGAAATACAGTCCGGAACCGATCTCCTGACGATTGATCCGTCTCATTCTGTTACTCGACTGATCGCCGGCCTGAAGATCGGGGACGAGGATTCTGCGCAGGCACTCTGGACCCGATTCTTCGACAGAATCAGCCAGTTGGCGTCTAGAAAGCTCTCTGGGCTGCCTCGCCGTGTTCAGGATGAAGAAGACCTGGCCCTCAGTGCACTTCACGCGCTCTGTCAGGGCGCACGCGAAGGTCGATTTCGCCAGTTCGAAACGCGCGGCGACTTGTGGCAGATCCTTGTGATGATCACGTCCCGCAAAGCTGCAAATCTCCGCCGCAAACAAAACGTGCGGCAGGAACGAGGGGAATCTGCGTTGCACGCTGCCGGAGCAACGAAAAGCTTCAGTCTGTCTGAAGTTGTGGAAGGACCACCTTCTGCAGCGATGGTGGATGAGCTGGGGGTGTGTTGCGAGGAGCTTCTTTCGTTGTTGCCAGAAAAACTGCAACAGGTGGCCATGATGAAGCTTGCCGGGCATACCAACCAGGAAATCGCCAATGCCCGCGGCCGGGGATTGTCCACAATCGAACGCTATCTACAGCTGATTCGCGCACACTGGGCGAATCACATCGACAATTAAAAACAGGGAGCCTGTTTTCAGGTCAGGCAAGACAACACGCCCTGCAGCAACCCTGAAAGCTTAACGTGTGCCGTCTCACGACGTATCGCAGCGCCGCGACAATTTCCGTTTGAATTCGGCAACCCGCGGGATTCCCTGAGGGATCCTGGCGACCTTGCGTGAGCTAACTCATGCCGAGTCACTGCGATTTTCAATTGCAGCCGGACTGATGGCTCGCCCGTTCGTTCGCCACCACATACAGAGTCTATCCATGTTGTTGCATCGTTTTCTGTCCAGAATGAAACCGTCTCAGCACCTCTCACGGACTCGAAATCAGCGTCGGCGTACGAGAACACGCAGCGAACTTGCGGGGACAGCACTCGCGGGGACAACAGAGGTTTCCGAATTACGACTGCTTCTCTCAAGTGTCCCGGTGGATCTGTCTCCCTGGTTCAATACCGACGGGATCGCCAATCGATCCGCGGGTGTCGACGATCTGGGCTCGGGGAACGGTGTCGACGCAAGCGGAGGGTTGCTGGTGACGGATTCCTACGCGTTCAATCAGTCCCCCGACGGCAATGGACTGCCTGACAATGGATTGATTCCCGCCAACACCCACCATCCGGAAATTCAGCTCGCTTATCGCAACAGCAACAACGGTAACAACTTGTTGCGCATGGACAACCCATCCGGAACAAGCTCAGTCACGATCGATGTCCCTGATGGCAGGTACTTCCAGCTCGACCTGGCCGGCTTCGCGACAGAAGGCAGCAGCCCTCTGGTTGTGGCACTGGATTACGCAACCGGAAGTACAACGTTCCTGCAAACGACGGCCCGCGACTGGTTTGATGAAGTCACCGATGGAGTCGTCGATCAGAACGCTGTCCAATACAACCTGATCAATGGCATGGACCGCTACGATGGGTTTATCAACTCGCAGTTTCAGAATGCAAACGACCCGGCGTTGTTTGGATTTCGCTTTAGTGTCGATCCCGCGCGGACGCTAACCAGCGTTCATGTCGAGTTTGAGAAATCTGACGATGCTCATACCTTCAACCTGCTTGGCATGACTCTGCAGGAGATTCCAACAGGCGACACGCTGGTTGTTGATAGTACGGAAGATGGAATCGATGGAAAGATTGGCCCAGGCCAGATGACTCTGCGCGAGGCATTACTTTACGCAGACCTGCGACCGGGACACGACACGATCGTGTTTGCTCCGCCAGAATTTGATGCCAACGGGTTTATCAGTTATCGCCCGGAAAGCGGACCGTTTGTCATTCAAAGTGACGTGACAATCATCGGCAACGGTAGGTCAAAGACACTGATATCCGGATTTGGGGGGCTTCATAGTCTGTTCCAAATTGGAACAGAAGGCGTCGCAGCGCAGCAGGTCCATGTGACCATGCAGGGCCTGACGCTCAGGAATAATTCAGCTCCTGTGCGAGGCGGGGGCATTCAGAACTTTGGAACGACGATCCTGAAAGATGTCGCTCTCACAGATCTGTATGCCTACGACCCAGTGATCACAGTCCCGAAAGGCGGAGCCATTTACAACGACGGCGATCTGACGCTCAGTAACGTCACGATGGAGCACAACTCTGTCTCGTCCGCCTACAACTCCCTTATCAAAAGTCGTGGTTACGGCGGAGCCATTTACAACGCCGGTCAGGTCACGATTGAATTGGACTCGATCCTTCGGAAGAACGAGGCACGATTCGGCGGCGCGATCTACAACGCCGGCAACAGCCTCCTGATCGTTCGCGACAGCTACCTGGGAGAAAACACGGCTCATCAGTCCGGCGGCGCCGTTTCCGCAGCATCAGGATCGTCGGTCCAGATCAAACGAACTCGGATCGTTGACAACCGGGCAACGAATGAAGCAACGGCGACCAGTATCCCCTATGTGAGTGCAGGCGCCATCGCATTGAAGGGAGCCTCGCTCGAAATCGATGAATCCCTCGTGCAGGGCAACCATGCAGAAGGGGATGCAGTCAGCGCCACAGGAGTAATCGCGGTCGGCGGAGCAATCGACAATGAAGACGGATCGATCACCATCAACCGATCGACGTTCTCGTCCAACAACGCCGACACTCACAACCGTGACGGAAATGCGCCGTTTGCCTACGGCGGAGCGATTCGAAACTCATCCACATCGGCGGGAACCAGTACTCTGACAATTCGCAATTCGACGTTCGCGTATAACGGAGCCAACTCTTTTCTGGGCACAGACGAATTCGGAGGCGGCGTCTTCAACGCGGACAGTTCGATACTGAACGTCTTCGACAGTACGTTCTACGAGAACGCCGCCGGTCAGGGCGGCGTTGGGACAAATATCTGGAATGGCGGACAGGCGTCAATCAGCAACACGATCCTCAAGAGTGATGGCGTCAATGTTGCCAATCGCAATAACGGAACGATTGCGGGGCAGTATTCCGCATTCACCAGCCCTGCTGACGGATTCAATAACGGCCAGAGCGGAAACATCCTCGTCCCACCAAATTTCACACTAGGCCCGCTGCAGGACAACGGGGGATCCGTCCCGACGATGGCTCCACTGCCCGACAGCGTCACCATTGACAACGGAATGAGCTCCCGATTTACCGATCAGCGCAACTTGCCCGTTCAGGCTCAAAATAGTGGCGGCAGCGGCATCCACGACATCGGTGCCGTCGAAGTGCAGGAGATCCTTGCTTCCGGCTGGGACGCCGCTATCACTGGACAAAGCCAGTTCGGATCCGGCGATGCAGCTGTGTTTGGTTTTGGCTTTGATGACGGCCAGCCGGACAGTAACGGTGACGGACGCAGTGATCTGAGCGGTGTGCAGAAAGCTCCTGAATTTCTGGGTTTCAATTTCAACCCCGATCGTTTCACGGTAGGCGGTATCGAAGAAGGACTGCTTGGTGATCGCTACGGCGCCGAACTGACAGCGGATGTCGATGGCCGTTTCGGGCTCGAGTATGGGTTCTACGCCAACGCTGGTTCCGTCGACATTTCGCAAAGCGGTCAGTTTGGATTCGGTGTTCAGACAGCTGCCGATGGGAGTTCCTACAGTCTGGTTCCGAGCTTTTCGTTCGAAGAAGGGAGCCTGTACGCGATTTCGCCGCGGTTCGGTGCCTATGCTGACCTCGTTCTGGAGTTCAACGCCGACCTGTCTGCCGAAGCGGCATTCGTTTTCAGCGCGAGTGGATCCACGAACTTCGGGTTCGACAAGAAGATTCCCCTGATCTCCATCAATCGCCCCAGCCTCATCAATGGAGCAATGGTGATGGACGGCGAAATCGAACTGGCGGGCTCCAGTGCGATCGCCGGATTGTTTGACGCCCTGAAGGACTCGGAAGATGAGCTCACAAAAGCAAAGGCTGACCGTGAGCGAGCTGAAAAACAGCTCGCAGAAGCCACGACCGATCAGCAACGCGCGGCCGCACGAGCCGCGATCGACGATGCCGAAACCAGAAGGACTGAGGCAGAGAACAGCCAAAGAGAAGCCCGTAGCAACCAGAAATCGGCTGGCACGAGCTTCGGGTCAGCAAAATCGCTGATCGGATTCGAACTCGGCGAAGCGGACGGCAGTCTGCTGGGCCTTCAGGGAACTCTGTCAGTGGGACTCGGTGGAAGTTCGGGTGGAGTCGGAGCAGAAATCGGAAAAGATCTGGGTACTCTTGCAATCACGATTCCCGATGTAGCGCTCGTGTCAAACACTCTCGAAAGCGCCCGCGGAACTTTGCTGGCAACGACGAACAACTTTGTTAACGGTTCGGAACAGGATCTCAAACGACAGATCGCTGAGATGAACATTGATCTGGGCGCGCTGACGGGAATTGGCGGTGTGACCAATTTGTCCCTCGGCCCGATCGGTGTTGAGTTCCAGACGGTGTCCTATCTCATACGTCCGACACTCAGCGTGAACCAGACGATCTCAACCAGTCCGTACATCAAACAACTTCAGGCGACTTTTTCACCTGGGACGAAAGTGAGCGTGAACGGCACGCAGCGAACGGCCAACGGTGGGCCGGTTACATATCTTCCCAGCGACCAGCTCGAAGTCATCCCGGCCGTCCCCGGTCAGCAGATAACGGTCACGCCGACGGCTGTTCTGGGGTCGCGGCTGTCCAACAAGATCGGATTGGATGCACAACTGAAGGGCGTCTTTGAAGCGTTATCATTCGAACTGGACTTTGCTGGGGAAACTCTGATCGATGTCGGCCCGTTATTCGAACATGAACACAACCTAGGTGGTTTTGATCTCGGGACCATCTTCGATCGCACTTTCGACCTTCCCGATCGCACGATAACCCTCCCATCATTCGTACTGGGCACTGCGGCAAGCAACCCGGGTGTGGCGCCGGGGAATCCGCTGTCCGCCAACCAGCCGCAAACCTTCACTCCGTCTTCGACCGGCTCTCAGGGGATCGTCTACACGTCTGCGACAATGATGCAGGAAAACGAAGTTCTGTACCGGTCACTGGACCTGCAGTTTTCCGGCAACACAGTGAATGGCATTGGCGTCCTGGAAGAGGACCTGGTTGTCGATACTTTTGACAGCAGCGGAAATGTCAACGCGACCATTCCACTGACACCTGGTTTGCTTCTGGACATATCGCCAGGAACACATTTCCGAGTTCGCCCCTACTCCACGGACAAGCTGGTCGACAGCACCGAAGCGATGGTAGCGCTACGGTTCACAAATCCCAGCGCAGCTGTGACGATGACGGCGACTCCCGGTGATTCTGTTTCTGTTCGCTTCACTCCACCCGAAAATGAAATACGAACGGAAATCATCAATCGGCAGGAAGTAAACGCCAACAATGCTGCGTTTGAACAAAACACCGGCCTGGATGTTGATGGAAACGGACTGGCCGATGCAACCAGCGATGGATTAATGCTGCTGCGATTCATCGCAGGATTGCGAGGTCAGGATCTCATTAACGGTGCCCTTGCCTCAAACGCCACGCGTACCTCCGCCGAACAAATTGAAAACTATATCGACACAGTCCTGCTGGACATCGGCAACAACCGCCTGGACGTCGACGACAATGGGCTTGTGGAACCGACATCCGACGGCAGGCTGATTGTCCGATATCTGGCCGGCATGACTGGCGACTCGCTGATCAACGGAGCAATTGGGGCCGGTGCATCCCGTACTGCCCCCTCTGACATTTCTGCGTTTCTTCGCAATGTGACCGCCAACGTCAGCAATACAACGCAATTCGACACAACAGACCAGAACAGGAAACTGCGAGACGCAGCAGAATCATCCGCGCCACATGATCCCAATGTCGTACCAGGATCAACGCCGTGGGCAGCGATGGAATCGACAAACGGAACTTATACCCTGGCAAGTGCCGGGGGGATCGTTCCGGCAAAAACCTGGTTCCTGAAAGATACCGCAACATCCACGAATCGGGCTGCGTGGCAGCCACTTGGTACGGTCGTCGTCGGGGATTCAGATCGCATTCTTCCGCTCGCTACCAGTAACATGACGGACTCTGCCACGCGTGACGCCTACGCCGCGCGACTGGTTGTCGAGTCGTCCACGGCAACGTTGGGAATCGACGCGCCACTATTTCTGAAACTGCCGGACGCAGGCGGACATACAATTACGGCAATCGGAGCAACGAGGATTTCCAGAATCATGATTCCTCACGACGTGCGAGGCAATGCCAGCCACGGGGACATGATTGACGTTTTCGTTCCGGCTACCGGGAGTTGGTATACTGCGACAATGGACTCTGTTCTGGAGTTTCCAATACCCGTTCAGCAGTTCCAAATCTATCCCCGCGCACTTCCCGCACGTTCCGTCGGTTCCAATCGTGAAGTATCCGGTGACCTGGCACTTCGAATCGGCATTCTCCTTGAGAATACCTCAACCACATCTCAGGTCACAGTATCGTCGCTTGGCGGTGGCCCCGGAACAATATTGACGTCACCATCATCTGTGAACGTAACCGGGACGTCGAACATCACAGTCTCCCGCAACGCGACAACTTATCAGGTCGCGCGCAATGGCACGGCCGTGCTGACCGGCATTGAAGGCGCGGCCATCGATGCTGTCACAATCCAGGGCAACGAAGGCGCTGCAGAAACGATCCGACTGACACTGAATACGACAGGCGGACCTGCAGCGTTGCCTCTGAGAATCAACGGAGGGGGAGAAACAGCGACGTCCGCGAGAGACATTCTGGAACTGACTGGGTCCGGCATCGTGCTCGACCTGACAGGTCAGCACGTCATCACTGGAATCGAACTTGTCGATCTCAACGGCTCCGGAGGCAACACGCTGAAAGCGAATCTGAAGACGATTCAGGATAACACCGGCACCAATCGAACGCTGATCGTTCGCGGTGGAGCGGACGATGTCGTTCAGTTCGGTTCAGAAGACTTCTTTGCCACCAGCGACGGCTGGCACATCGTTGGCACAGAGACCATCGATGGCATTGTTCATGATGTCTATCGACTCAGCAGAACGGTCAAAGGCAGCCAGCGAACTGAAGATGCCGAAGTGAAAATTCAGCAGGGTGTCCAAGTGTCGGAATTCGCGAGTTCTTCGTTCACGCCATCGTTGATCGCCACTTTGCCGGTCCCCGGCATGTCATCCGTCACAGGTCCCGTTCAATCGTTGGCGCCCACCGTCAACAGGATCGAACCCGGGCAAAATGCGGCATTCTCCGTTGACCTCAATTACTCGCAGGTGACTCAGTCCGCTTCGGACCCGTCGACCTTTGTGGCCCGTGTCCACTACGACTCCAGTCAGGTCAGATTCCTGCAGATGTCGTCACTCTTCAACGACGGTTTTGTAGGGCTGCAGGACGGCCCGGAAACCATCTCGGATGCCGACCCAACAACTAACCGCACGGTCACACTCGTCTGGGCCAGCGACTCGGCTCCGTGGGCAGTCGGAAACCTGAATCGACTGCTGGGTTCGGTGAACTTTTCCACAACCGCCGGGTTTAGCGGCAGCGTCATTCGGTTGTCGGGGACCACTGCTCAGGATTATCAGTACGGCGTTTCCAGTCAGGTCACCGTGGCGATGGATCGGCCGTTTCTGCAAAGTCCAGCTGGAGCGATAGAAGACACCTTCCCTGAATTCCGATGGCATGACATACCCCTGGCCACAGGGTATGACCTGTTTGTGGAGGACCTTAGCCAGGGACGGCTGACTGTCATTGACATTCCCGTGACTGGAACGTCGTACGTTCATTCACAGCCATTAGCAATTGGCAGGTACCGTGCGTGGACTCGGGCAACGCTGCCTGACGGGGCTAAGACCAATTGGACACCGATCAGTTTCCAGGTGAACTCGCAAGCCAGCCTGCATTCACTGGACGTATTCTCTCAGTCACTGACGCCCACGATTTTCTGGGACGCGCTGCCGGGTGCCGTACGTTACGACATTTGGGTCGACAATACCACAACCGGAAGCACACAGGTCATCCGGGAAACAAATGTCACAGGCACTTCTTTCACCCCAACGTCAGCGCTCAGCATTGGAAATCACCGCATCTGGGTGCGTGGCATAGCTGCAGATGGATACCCCGGTCGCTGGTCGTCCGCCGTCGACACGTATGTCGGCACGCAACTAACAGCACCGGAGGCGCATACACTTAATCCGCGACCGACGTTCACTTGGACATCGGTGCCAGGTGCAACGTCGTTTCAGTTGTGGGTTCAGGCAGGCAGGACTGTGGCATTGAACGTATCGGGACTGACACAAACTTCGTTCACTCCGACTCAGGATCTGCCGAAAGGAGATTACACGTGGTGGGTGCGACCTTTCCTGGCAAACGGTAAGGCAACGCCCTGGAGTCAAAGTCGAAACGTTGGAATTGTCGACCGCCCCCTGATCTTCAGTCCGCATGCGCTAACGCTCGACTCCACTCCGACGTTTACCTGGAGCGCGCTCGAGACACCAAAATACGAGCTGTGGGTGAATCGAATCGGTGGACCTCAGCGAGTCATTCATCAAACATCACTCACCACAAACAGCTTTACACCCGGCATTCCACTGACCAATGGCAATTACCGGGCCTGGGTACGCACGATTGCCAGCGATGGAACGCCCGGCATCTGGAGCAAACCCCTGGATTTTCAAATGGACTTCCGACAGGGTCCGGTGGTTGTCGGTCCGGCTGGCATCGTGACTGATCCGACTCCGGAATTCGCGTGGCGCGCCATTGATCATGTCAACTATTACGATCTGTGGGTCAACAATCTCAGCACCGGCACACAACAAATCATACGGGTGAAAGACATCCCGCACGTCACTGGCGAATCCGAAATCTCATACCAGAGCAGAGTCAATCTGTTCCCAGGACAATATCGATGGTGGGTGCGAGCAAGGTCAGAGGATGGTTCGTTCAGCGCATGGAGCGCGCCGACCGACTTCTCTGTGCCTGTGCCAGTAGTTTCCGGCCCGGCCGGTACAATTACGGACGCATTTCCTGTGTTTCAATGGGATGGTGCCGATCAATTCGCAACCTACGAACTTTGGGTTAACAACATTTCGTCCGGCACGTCTCGTATCCTGAACGTAACCGGCATCAGCGGCAGGTCGTATCAATCCGCCCTGCCGCTCGAAGTTGGCAGCTTTCGCTTTTGGGTGCGGGGATTCGATGCAGCTGGAAACTCTTCTCAGTGGAGCAGTCCGGGGACCTTCACGAATGACTTTGCCGACTCATCCGCACCCGCCCTGTTGACACCTGCCGGAAACTCGTCCAGCGCCAGTCCAACATTCACATGGACAGCTGTTTCTGACTCGATTCGCTACGAATTACTCGTGAAACTCCTCAACAGCAGCGATCAACCAACTGTCATTCATTTCGACAAGGGCAGATCCACATCTTTCACCGATGCGACAGCGCTGGCTGCAAATCAATCTTATCGCTGGTGGATTCGCAGCATCGGTCCAAACAATGTGCCAGGTGCCTGGAGTCAGCCCATGAACTTCAGAATTGTTGCCGACAGTCGGGAAAAAAAGGGCCTGCCTGGACTATCCCCCACAATTGAGTTGCAGCACGAATTGACCATGTTTGCTGTGTCGCATGCGCCAGCCCTCCCCAGTGCAGAATCTTCACCAGAATCAGCAGCCGTTCCACTCTGCAACGACACTGCAGCCAGCGGTGAGTCTCTTCCCGAACAGGAACCTGAGGTCAGTGGTCCGCCGGAGGTAACGTTGATTGATCAGGTCATGCAATTATGGTCGGGTGATTATGGTCTTCCAATCGACGAGATGCAGTCGGACGATTCGCCAATCATGAATTCACCGCAATCCGTCTGACCAAAAGGCCTCGAACATCGCTGCGGGCTCTATGAGCGAAGTTCGATTGGCAACTGGTCGATTTTCGCAGCCAGAACGAAATCGTTGAGTGAAAGTCCGCCGATCGCATGTGTCCAGATTTCGATCGATAGGTTGCGGTATCCAGCCAGGTGAATATCGGGATGATGCCCTTCTTCCTCTGCCAGCTGAGCGACCTCGTTCAGGAACCGCATCCCCGCAGCGAAGTTCTTAACAACCCACGATTTGCTGATGCGGTCAGGCTTTGCATGGGTCGTCCATCCGCTGATCATCGCCAGCTGCGGACTAATCTCCGAAGGAGTGAGTTTTGGGATTCCGCCTTCGCATGGAACGCATTTTAAAGCTCGAAGTTGATCAATGTCACATGGCTGCTGCATGATGTCTCTGCTTTGCTGTGGATTGCTTGAAGAATCGGGACAGAACAGGCGGGTGCTTCGTGATAAGCTGTCTGCGGGCTGGTTCGAATTCCTGCGGATTTGCCTGCAAACGAAGCCACTGATCAGGATGATACGAAACAGCGAAACAACCCACTAACGTGCAATACGTTCGATAATCAGGGGAATCGGTTTGGCAACGTCGGTGATGGTGATTGCGGATAAGACCTGATCGTGAACACGACCGGGTTCTGTGGAAAACAAACGTACCAAAGGTTGATCTACTGAAACAGGATCACCGATTCGGACCAGCATCTCAAGTCCCACGGAGTGGTCGATTGCATCGCCCATTTTCTTTCGGCCGCCACCCATCGCGATGATGGCCAGACCAAGTTTTTCTGCATCGATCTCAGAAACGACGCCGTCACGTTGGCTAACAACATCGGACGCCGGGGCGACACTCAGAATGACATCCGGGTTGCCTCCCTGTGCAACGACCATCTGGCAATACTTTTTCAGAGCCGATCCGTCGGCCAGCCGGGCTTCCAGCCTGCTGCGAGCCTCAGCTTCATCCTTAGCGATGCCTGTATCGATAAGCAGCTCGATTCCAAGCCGAATCGACAGTTCCCGTGTATCCTGGGGACCCTTATTCCGCAGAACCTCGAGACATTCCATGACTTCAACAGCGTTACCACACATGCGTCCCAAAGGCTGATTCATATCCGTCAGGAGAGCTGTAGTCCGAACACCCATACGATGGCCCGTTTCAACCAGTGACCTGGCAAGTTGAGAGGCCTGTTCCTGAGTCTTCATGAACGCACCCGTACCAAATTTTACATCCAGTACCAAAGCGTTGGTCGATTCCGCAAGTTTCTTGCTCATGATGCTCGCCGTGATGAGCGGAATCGAAGGAACTGTGGCCGTGACATCTCGGAGTGCGTAGAGCCTGCGGTCTGCCGGTGCGAGTTCTGCAGAGGCGCCTGTGATGACGCAGCCGACCTCCTGCGTAATCTGAGTTATCTCGTCCAGCGTCAGATGAGTGCGAAAGCCCGGTATGGCTTCCAGCTTGTCGAGCGTTCCGCCTGTTGGTCCAAGACCGCGGCCGGACAGCATTGGTATTTGCACACCACATTCGGCCAGCAGTGGGGCAAGGATGATCGACGTCTTGTCTCCGATGCCACCCGTTGAGTGCTTATCCCCCCGCGGTATCCCATCATCGGGCCACTGAAGACGCGTGCCTGTGTTCAGCATTTCGAGTGTCAGAGTCGCCGTTTCACGGTCCGTCATACCGTTCAGGTAGATGGCCATCGCCATCGCTGACATCTGGTAGTCGGGGATGTCACCTCCTGCAAATCCCTGAATAAAGAAAGCGATCTCTCGATCTGACAACTCGTGTTTATCGCGCTTCGCGGCAATTAATGAGGCTGGCAGCAATGGGAGTTTCCGTCAAGAGAACGGTGAATCAGGACTCTGACAAATGGTCCTCGATCATGGATCAGATCGTTCAGAATCAGTTGGCAGGGACCGTGTTGATATCTGCGGGACGAAACCGAATTCTGTTGCCAAACGCGCTGAAGTCCAGCATCTGGCCTTTTTGCACTTCCAGTCGCATTGACTGCATCGGAATACGGTAACTCATGGATTGTCTGCAAACCGTCTTTCCGGAATTTTCAGAATACCTGTGCATTGCAGCAACCAGCCGGTTGGCCGCCCGAGAAAGCCGGCCGCATTGCGGGCGTTGGATTCTTCAAGCTGGATGATCATCAGTACGGGCGACGAAGCCTCTTCGAATGTTGCGGTTGTCATGTCCTCTGTGTCCAGCCGCCAGCGCAGTTCACCAGTGGTTCGATCAAATGCAAACAACGCATCGCCCAGTGGAGTCGAACGCATCCCCACTCGTTGCATCGGGTCCACGCGACGTTTGGGGCCGATAATCGTCAGATAAACATTCAGTAAATCTGCGCGGGCAAACAGTCCTGGTCGTGGAGTCAATGAACTTCGGATCGCATTGTCAGTTCCTCCGGATTCCGCATTTCTCAGTTCTTCCGGTAGATCAAATGTGGAAACCTGACCATTCGAGAGGTCAATCAGGCTGAACTTCAATGGTGAATACGCCAGTAAAGTGTCTGCGTCGAGGACCTGAAAACTTGTGACGTCGGGCAGTTCGATCCGGCGGCTTACAAAGCCATTGGCTGGATTGATCCATTCCATCACTCGCGGGTTCTTCTTCACCCGCTCTGGTCTCAGCACAATCAGGTCTCGTCCTGCGGCCGTCAGGCTGGAGATGGCATCATCTGACGTCAGGGGGCTTCCTTCGATCAGGGTGCCATCAGAAAGCCTGCGGCATTCCACCACGCGCGTTCTTGTATTCAGAAGAACCACTGCTTCCGAAGTTGCGGTTGCGTAATACTCTTTCATGGCTCCCCGAAGTGCCCAGCGCGTCGTGCCGGTGCTGAGATCAATGATCTCAATCCGGCCTTCATCCTGAAGACAGATAAAGCGATCGGAGCCACCGCAGATGGTGATCGAGCCGGCTGACGTGATGCCCAGAACAGACCGCTGATAGATGGTAATGTCCACGAAAGGCATCGCGGCCGGCTCCCGACCGTAGCGAAGATCACTGGTGCTTCGCGACCACAGCGGTCGTCGGCTGATTGCAGATACCGCAGACACCGTTCGCAACGAATGTCCAAGCACGACAGTTCCATAACGGAGCAACGTTCCGCTGGATTCGCCATAGGGACGCGAAGTGTCCAGCGTGAGAGGCAGTAGACAGGGAACCGCATCTGTGCCCGGGGGAATGGCCGGGGCGGCATGACCACAAACCCGGTCTGCAACGCTGTTGTAATTCCAGATGTACCGGCTGAGATAAATGTCATTGACATCCAGTACTCGTACAGGCGTATCGGGAGACCGATAGACATTTGAAAGCACAGGAATCCCGATGAGCTGATCGTCCGGCCACGTCGACAGTTGAGCTCGCGAAAGCCGATCCCATTCTTCCCGCTCGACGCGAATCTCATGCAGCTGCGATCCCGGATCGGCAATGGAAGACACAGGCAACTTCACAGCTTGCTCTTCTATAAACCCGGTCAGCAGGTATCGAATGTCCTGATCATCGGCGTTGTCTCGCCATTCAAGAAGTCGCCGGATGACTCTCGAACGCAGATCATCGGACTGTGCGGCAAGGGAAAGAAGCTGGGCAAGCCTGTCATCAAACAAGCCCGCATCTGCGCGAGCGTCACTTCGTTTCATCGCTTCTTCGCAGACTGCCGGATGATCAATCAAAACCAGCATCTCATCCGAAAGCGATTCGATAAAACGCAGCAGAGTCGGCGACTGATGTGTGTCGGGCGATGCGAATTGCGCCGTGACCTGACGCAGCAGCCAGTAATTCAGGTCCTGAAAATGTTTAAGCGGGTCCGGAGTTCTCCCGGCGGCAGCAGTCACTGTCGATGACTGCCCACCATCCATGGAAATATCAACGGATCGAAATGCATCCAAAGGATCAGCTTCAACAGGAATCGGACCCGCCGAACTGACGGAATCCATTGCCTCCCTGACAACCTGAATGAGGTGATCGGGATCGTTCACCTGTAACGCATGCAAGACTCGAAGTTGCAGCAGCTTCGCGCGACTGGTTTGGGACATCGTCACTGCGTCCGCCCGATCCAGGACGCTTCTCAGGCGATCCGAATTCTCCTCATTCGGTTCTCGGGGTTCAGACAGTAGTTCTACTGCAAGCTTCGTAAGCGCGTCGACCTGCAGCTGTCGAAGTTCGGCATGGGAGATTACTGACGGCTCAACCGCATCGAGCAGGCTGAGAGCGGCGGTGAACTGATGCTCCCTGATGAGTTGTTCGGCTCTTCGTGCCACCGGAATAACGTTCGGTTCTGTCGAACGAGAGCCCAGCTGAGCAATCCATCCAGGATTGAACACCAGCATGCTGGAGCCACTGCTGATCAGATCCCCCGGGTGCTCAATCGAAGCGGAGATTCTTTTCATCAGGGATCCGTCTGTCATGGACACTGCAGCGACTGTTCCGTCAGTCAATGAAACATACAAAACGTTGTCGCGAACGGTTCCGCGGCCTGCGGCAACATTCAATAAAGTCTTTTCCCCTGGTATCTCAGCCGGGGATGCATCCTGCGATGGCGATGCATTCTTGTAAAAGAGTTTCAGGATGGCTCCCAGAGGATTGCCCTCATCATTGGCGTTTCCACTCGCCTGCTCCTGTGTTCCGGGGTTGCCAACAACGCATTTCCAGATCTTGTTCCCGGTAACGGAGTCAACCGCCTGTAGCCCGGATGAACCCCAGAACACGATCCTCGAAGCATCGGCGTAGATGACGCCCCGGTATTCGGATCCGTCAAACTCCCGGACAACCTCACCCGTTTGGCAGTCAATGGCGCGAATCCTGTGGCTTTCAGGGTCTGTCTGGAACAGTAAATCGTTCTCCAGCAGCAGTGGCTGCGCTGACCATACGGACTTCAGCGGCCGGGGTGGTTGCCATATTCGACCCCGGTTACGAATGATGGTCGTCTCGTCAGATGTTCTGACCGGAGGATGCGTCGCCCAGAGAATTGACTCTGTCAGAGAATCAACGGCCATTAACCAGTCCGTTCCGGTATCGGAATAAATGATGCCGTCATCGATCAGCGGTGTGAATGGCGTCAGGTTACGAGCCTGATCGTTTTGATGTTCCGGCCCGACAAAGCAAAGCGGCTTCTTCCATCGCACCTGACCAGATTCAGCATCCAGACAGGTGAGAGAAATCGACTCCGCCTGTTCCGCCAGTGCGTAAAGAAAACGATCATCTGATGCGGGCGGACCAGTGATCCTTGCCTCTGTCAGCTCATTGCCGAATTGCTCTTCCACGGCTTCACCGCCCACGGACCAGATTCGCCGGCCAGTCGTTTTCTCCAGAGCAATCAGCCTCGATATCGAAGAGATTCGATTCGCGGAACCTGGCATTGCAACAGGGGGTCTTGTCCCGCTGGATGTGTTCTTTACGGGCTCGTTGTGAATCAGGTAGACATGGTTCTGGTCCACTGTCAGCCGACCGAAAATTCCATCTCGATACAGGTGATGGGCAAACAAAGTCTGCTCAGTCTGGCTAAAGTCACTGGAATTTAATCTTAAAGAACTGCTAAGCCGGGATAGCCGGGTCGCCAGTTCACTCTCGATCGTCTCTGCCAGGTTGAGGGACGGTGCAGTCCAGGACCACCGCACGTCACCCGCATTCAACGCGATGGCCCTGACTCCGGTCAGGTTCCGGACGTAGACATTCTGGTCATCAATTGCCGGCATCCAGTTCGATGTCAGCAGAGCACCGTCATCTGCGGCATGAGACCGATACATCTCTGTCATTCGCTGGATTAAAGAGGAACGATGCAAACCCGCCAGCCACTGAGTGCCTGAGAAATCCACCGTGGAAACGTCCGTTGCAGTAACGTGCGCTGATTCATGGGAATCCTGCTTTCCATTGGCAGACTCTGCACTGATCTCGTTACTCCTGACCGTTCGAAGGGAATCAGTGGCTTCAGGTCGATTTGCAGCTCGTTCGTTCGTCGAAGCGATCCGCTCCGAATCAGGGGCTATTCGCTGAAGGATCCGTTTCGAAGCGCTTTGCCACTTCAACGGGATTCCCTCGGCCAGCAGTGGCCGGAGCCAGAATTCAGCGGGTTTTCGGCGTCCACGATCAAGATGCTGTTGTGCGATCAACAAATGAGACTGGTAAGCAGCTTCCGTCACAGGATACCTGAGGATGATGGAGACCAGGCTGGCAGGGTTGCCCCGGACCATTTTCTGCAGTTCCAGATGAGCCAGTTGTTCATCCTGTTTCTGAAGGGCTTTCAGCGCGGATTCCGGCAGCCTGTGGATTTCGTCAAAGACCCCGCGAAACAACGGCTGCCATGTTCGGGGCTCAGAAGTCTTCTTTCCATCACTGTTAATGGGGACCAGCAGACCGGGTTCCAGCTGGGACAGCAGCAGCATCTGGCCGATAGCCGCTCGAACATCCTTTTCCCGGACGTGTTCGCAGAGCAATTCAAAGGCCTGTGCTGTTCGTCTGTCTGTCAGGAGTTCTCCGGAAGCATCCAGAGCATTGGTCAATTGTGACGGAGGGACAGCCTGCCCGCAGGTTTCCGAAACGAGACAACAAACAACGGCAGAAAACATCATTACACAGGACCACGGAAAGCGTGGTGCCTTCGCATAGTCTTTCCTGTGATTTCCGTGGTCGTATCCCATGGGGTCCTCCTGCACTCCTGCCAGATGAGGTCTGGCCTCATTCTCATTGTACAAACAGGAATTCTAACCACCGATCTCTGAAACTGACGACCGCAATCCGGTTGGGTTTGCCATGCAGTCAGAATCAATCCGGAGCTGAAAATCGCTGAGGCCTCAGTCCCGGATCGATTCCACAGTCTCCGGATCTGCACTGGATGCTGAATTCAGTTTCAGGCTGCGACCTTCGACGGCGACCTTCGAACCCAACAGTGATTGCGCGTAACGAAAGGTCCGGTGATCGCAGCCAAGATCAGCACGAAGCGATTTCAGCGAAGTGCGCGTTTTCCCGGAGGCCTGATTCTGTTCCAGGATTTGCACGATTCTCGCTGCATGTTCCTCGATCCCTTCCGGCGTATTGTCAAACAGTGTGCGCACAACGAATGCGCGCCCGCTGGTGTCGGTGGCTCGAACCGTTGCGGCTTCGGTGAATCCGGGCACTACAATCCTCGAAGCGCCATGGCGACCTTTGACAACCCTGATCTGCACCGGAATAGCATCAGTCATTTCGGTGACATGGGAAATGACACCAACCTTGCGCCCCTGAGATTCCAGATGCATCAGGGCATTCATGGCCATGGCCAGCGTTTCCTGGTCCAGACTACCGAAGCCTTCATCGATGAACAACGATTCGATTCGCAGGCGATTGGATGTCAGCGATGCCAGCCCCAGCGCCAGAGCGAGCGAAACCAGGAACGATTCGCCACCCGATAACGACAGTATCGATCGCAGCTGATCACCCATATCACGGTCAGCCACCACCAGATTCAGTGACGCACCAAGCGACTGCAGACGATAGCGGCTGGTCAGTTGCTCCAGATGCGCGTTCGCGTAGCCAATCAGAATCTCCAGAGTTCTGCGCTGGGCCATCTTGCGAAATTTCGCCCCGTCTGCAGAACCAATGAACTCATCCAGTCGCAGCCACGGGTCAACTCGCATTTCCAGTTGTCTGAGTTCCTGGTGAAGCGATTCGCATCGCTCTCTCAGCTTGTCATCCTGATCCAGGATACTCCTGGCACTCGCCATCTGGTCGATCGCAGCCTCCACCTGTTTCCGAAGATCGTCAGCAACAGATCGAAGCTGCTGCTCAGATTCCTGCGACGGTCGAGTCTGTAAATGTTCATTGAGTTGCCGGATGGCTGCCTGCAGCCCCGCATCGGCAGACCGGAACATATCCTGTATCGACTCCAGAGACTGCTGTTCTGACTGAATCCATTCGCTGCTCCGAGCCAGCATGATGTCGATTTCCGACATGGACAGTAAGCGATTCTCCTGAGCAGCGAATTCTGTCAGCCAACTCTGCAGTTGTTCTTCAGCCTTCTCCAGGGTTTGCTCTGCCGTTTGCAGTTGTTCCGCGCGGGAATTGAGTTCGGCCCGGGCGGCCACCTCTTCACTCTGGGCCGCGTTCTTCTTCTGACGTAATTGCTCGAGCTCTTGAGCCATCGACTGGATGCGATTCGAAATGTCCGCTTCAACGACATCGGCGTCGCGACCTTCGAGCAACTGCTGTCGCTGCTTCGTTAATTGTTCGACTTCGGCCGTCGCGAGAGCCCGTTCAGCCCTGCATTTCTGAAGCACGGCTTCTGTGCTTTCACAGGATTGTCTCTGAAGAGACACACTGGACCGAGCCGTGACGTGTTCCTTCTCCGCTATTTGAAGTTGTTCTTTTGTCTGCAGACAGTCTTCCAGCCGCTGATGAATACCGATGCGAAGTGACCGGGCGTCCGTTTCGAAGGCTGTATGACCTTCATCTGCGACGTCCAGAAGCGGCTGCAGCGACAGACGCGAATTCTCAGCCACTCGCCGGTTATCCTGAACAGCCGACAGCTGACTTTCGACTCTGGTGCGAGCCACTTCGCACTGTTTTTCGAGTGTCGCAAACTGCTGTCTCAGGTTGCTGACCGACTTTTCGGCTTCCGCGAATTGTTTCGCACAGTGCTGACTGTGCCGAACAGCTTTGCGAAGTTCGACGTCCTGAGTTTCAACCGCTCTGATCTGGTCCGTGATGGTCGCAAGCTGCCTTTGAATCGTCGGACCGCGATCCGATGCCTCAACCTGCAACAGTGGAACAATCGCATCGTGGGCGAGGTGTTCAAAGGTCAATGCCTGCAGCATTTCAGTGGTGCTGCGAATCTGATCGTGGTATTCCTTCAGGCGACCAGAACGCTGTTCGATCGATGCTTCCAGTTTACTGCAGCTCGCCCGGTAGTTTCGCAGCCGTTTTTCCGTTTCAGACACCACTTCTTCGGCAGCGCGAATTGCAGAAGATTCAACGTCAGGTTCATGGGTGCTGAAGGGGTGCTCGTGCGATCCACAGACGGGACAGGGTTCGTTGTTTTGAAGTGTTGATCGCAGTCGTTTGGCCGCGTCGTCGACAGCCGCTCTCATGCGTTCGATCGATCGCCGCTCCTTTTCCAGAATCATTTCGGTCTGAGGAAGATCGACCCGGGCAAATCTCAGGCGCTGGGCTTCCTCTGCCTGGTTTTGTTTCTCGAGCAGCTGAATTTCCGTCGTTAGTCGGTTTCGTTCGCCCTGCAGTCTCTGTTGATCTTCCCAGTAACGACGGTACTCGTTCAGCACTGACTGCGTTCGCATCAGGCGTCGGCGATGGTCTGCCAGTTGATCGGGGTCGAAGGCCGCTTCCGCTTCTTTTGCCGCTACCAGATCCAGTTCCGTCTGTTGACACTTTTCACGCAGTGGCGCTTCGGAGTCTTTGGCCGCCTGCTGATCGCGCTGCAGCTGTTCCAGTGATTGCTGCAGCTGGCGCAACTGCTGTTCAGACTGATACAAAGCCTCGCGGGCTACGCGGGCCTGATCAAGTCGATTTAGCCAGAGGCTCATTTCCGGCGCGAACGAGGCGTATGCCGATAGACTGCTCTGCTGTTGGATCAGACTGGCGATGCGAGCCTGAAGGTTCTCAACAATCTGATGGGCTTGCGTTAGCTTTTGCTGAGCAGCCGCATGTTGAGTCTCCGCTTCCGTAAACTGTTCCTCGGCAGACAGCTTCCGGCGTTTTGCCGGTTGCAGCAGTGAGTCCAGCTTGCGTGCCTCAAGCAGGCTGGCCCGCAGATCTGTTTGTTGCTGCAGTAATCGGTCATGGTTTCGGCTTGTTTCGTCGAACTTCCTGCCGTATTCCTCCAGAGCTTTGACGAGGTACGAATGACGTTGTGCCGCTTTCGCGTGGGAAGTTTCGGCAACCTGAATTTGTTCCTTCGCGGCTAACTGATTCGCCCGAAGCATCCGACACTCACGCTGGACACGTTGAGTCAAGCTCAGGTCAATCCGACGTTGTGTCGATTCATGCAGCTTCTGCTCGGCGATCTGTTTGCCTTTTTTCGCCGTTTGCACCTGTTGATCGCGGGCGTGATGCTCTTTGAACCAGTCCAGCTGTGTTTGCAGTTGTCGGTGTTGCTGATCCAGTTCGGCATGCTGCTCTTTGGCTGCTGCGTAAACCCGTTGTGCGGCTTCGCGTTGTTCGTCATCCATCGGTTGATGGTCGCGAATTCTTTCACGCACTCGATCCAGCTCAGCCTTCTCTTTTTTTGTTCGCTCGAAGACGGCTTTCGAAATCGCTTCGAATTGTTCCGTGCCGGTCAGGGCCTGAAGAATTTCAGCCCGTTCTTTGTCATCGGCTTTGAGGAATGTGGCGAAATCGTTCTGGGCCAGCAGCACCGCTCGGGTGAACTGATCGAAGGTCAGCCCGATTTTGCTCTGAATGGCTGAGTTGACTTCTGTTTTCTTGCCGCTGCATTCAACGGGTCCCTGTCCCCCGGGACTGATGTGTCCTTTGAACAAAGTCATTTCTGACTGCTGCAGGTTCCCATCAGGTTTGTTATGGGCTCGGCGAACGCTCCATCGGGCCGTCCATTGCTGGTTGTCAATTCCAACGAACGCAACTTCGGCCATTCCTTCTGCCGTGCCACGCCGCAGCAATGTCCGAGGGTCATCCTGTTTCTCGCCATTGTCCAGATGCTCCAGCCGACCGACTCGATTCAGACGAGGCGTCTTCTCATAAAGAGCCAGGCATAAGGCATCAAGAAGACTGCTCTTGCCAGCGCCGGTTGGACCACTGATGGAATACAGGCCGGCCTTTGCCAGAGGATCGCAGGTAAAATCAACCGTATGCAATCCGGCAAGCGACGCAATATTGCGGAGTGATATTCGGAGAATCTTCATGCCTCAGCAGTCTCCTGCTGCATGACGATTTCGCGAAATGCCTGAAGCAGCGCCTGATCCGGGTCGGCCTGATATTTCTCTCGAAAAGCGTTTGTCAGAATTTCTTCGGGATTAATGGAATGCAGGTCCGCCAGACCGCTGGCCAGCATTTCCTCATCAAAGGATGCCGATCTGGCCATGGTCTCAAGTTTGATGGATGCCAGACGAACCGGCAGATTTTCCACCGCATCCTCAATCCTGACTCGGCGCGATGGGTCCGGGCCCTGATCAAGAATTCGCAATTCCAGAAAGGGGTATCGCTCCGGCGGAAGGTCATTCTCCAGTGTCAGGGTCGCCAGTTCGTCGACAAGACCATCAACCGGCACAGCACCTTTCGCTGGAACAGACAGCAGCGGAATGGTCCGTGGGACGGGAATCTCTTCAACCGTGGATACCCGGCATCCTTCGAAACAGACCCGGCACAGACTATGTTGGTAGCCTGATTCAGCAAAAGACAGTGGAAGCGGACTTCCGCAGTAACGAATTCGATTCTGCCTGAACTGCTGCGCCTTATGCAGGTGCCCCAGTGCAACGTAAGCGATTTCAGCAGGAAACATGCCGGGACTGACAGCCTCCGATCCACCGATGACAATCCGTCGCTCGGAGTCCCGTGATTCGATTCCGCCCATCACGTGGCAGTGTCCCATGGCGATAATCGGAATCTGTCCGCCAACCTGTTCGCCGATGCGCTCCGCCATCACGACAGCGGCATCCGTAGTTCGCCGGTACAATTCTTTGACACCATCCAGATACGGATCCTCAGCCTCCAGAAGCAGCGGTACATCGGACGGCCGGAGAAACGGGATTGCCAGGACAATTGCCTGAGTGATCCCTGTCGGACTGACAATCGGCACCAGGAACTTGTGGATGTCGATCTCGTCGTTCTCATTGCGGCTGACCGTACCGACCACGCGGATGTTCAGCGATTCAAGAAGTGAGGATGGTGATTCCAGCCGCGCGGCCGAATCGTGATTGCCGGCTGTAATCACAATCTGCATCGCGGGCAGACTGGTGGAAACGGTTGCCAGAAAATCGTAGTAGCGACGCTGAGCCAGTGCCGAGGGATTCACGGTATCGAACACATCACCCGAGATAATCAGCGCATCAGGACGATGTTGATCCAGCGTCTTCAACAGCCATTCCAGAAACTGCTGATGTTCGTAGTCGCGATCAAAGCCAAAGAACGACTGACCCAGGTGCCAGTCGGCGGTGTGAAAAACAGTCAGCATAGTTGGACGCCTGCTTCCGCAGCGGGTTAAGTCTCCGTACACAAGGCCAAACATTGTGCCTTGCCATCAGGTTCAGGGGGTTGCCTGGTCGCGATCCTTTGTCTCCGGGTGAAGACTTTGATCTGCCTCATGGCGACAGCACCGCATTTCGCCGGGGCTGACTTCCATGACTGAGCGAGACAGGATTCTAGCTCAGAATTTCCTTCACAACATGGGCGGGTTCGGCGCCTGTTAGTTTCTGGTCGAGACCCTGGTAACGAAACGTCAGTCGATTGTGGTCGATGCCCAGTTGATGAAGGATTGTTGCATTCATGTCCCGAATGTGAACCGGGTTTTCGACGATGTTGTAGCAGTAGTCGTCGGTTTTCCCGAATTCAAAGCCCCGCTTGACTCCGGCACCCGCCATCCACATCGTAAAACAACGGCCATGATGGTCGCGACCGTGGTTGTCAGCGGTCAACTGGCCCTGCGAATAGATGGTGCGGCCAAATTCCCCACCCCAGACGACAAGCGTATCGTCAAACATCCCGCGAAGCTTCAAGTCCGTGATAAGCCCGTAGACTGCGTGATCGATCGAATCACACTGACCACGAATCAGGCTCGGCAGACTTCCATGCTGGTCCCATCCGCGATGGAACAGCTGAACAAACGGCACGCCCTGTTCCGACAACCGGCGGGCAATCAGGCAGTTGCGGGCAAACGATCCGGGTGTTTCGACATCCTTGCCATAAAGTTCCATCGATGCCTGGGATTCTGTGCTGAGATCCATCAGACCCGGCACCGATGTCTGCATCCGGAAAGCCATCTCGTACTGCGCAATACGTGCCAGTGTTTCCGGGTCACCCACCTGGTCATAAGTTTCCTGGTTGATGGCTGCGATATGGTCGAGCATTCGGCGGCGTGTTGGCTTGTCGATACCGTCCGGATTGTTCAGGTACAACACCGGACTCGCGCCAGCGCGAAGTGCAACACCCTGATGCTGTGAGGGAAGAAATCCACTGCCCCACAGTCGACTGTACAAAGCCTGCTTCTGTCCCGGCCCGCGCGAAATCATCACAATATAAGACGGCAGATTTCTGTTGGGGCTGCCTAGCCCGTAGCTGATCCACGCGCCCATACTGGCCTTGCCGGGTTGCTGGAAACCTGTGTTGATGTAGGTAATCGCCGGGTCGTGGTTAATGGCTTCTGTGTGCACCGATTTCACGAGTGCGATGTCGTCCACCAACCTGGCCGTCTGCGGAAGAATCTCACTGACCCATGTGCCGTTTTGTCCGTGTCGGCTGAATTTGAACATGGGTGCTACGCAGGGAAAGGATGTTTGCCCCGACGTCATCGTGGTAATGCGCTGACCGTTGCGGATGGAGTCCGGAAGTTCTGTTCCGTGAATGGCCCGCAGTTCCGGTTTGTAGTCCCAGGTGTCAATGTGCGATGGACCACCGCACATGAACAGGTAGATAACACGCTTTGCCTTTGGAGCAAAATGAGGCAGATGTCGTTGAACTTCGGTTTGCAGAGTCTGCTGAGCCGCCGTATCAGTGAACGTATTCGCTTTCAACGCCGGAGACGTGCCAGCCAGCCATGCCAGAGCTGCCGCGCCCAAAGGCCGCCCGGAGTTGGCCAGGAGGTCTCGACGCGTCATGGATGACTGTAGTTCTGCGATGGGATTGGGCATGGCGGTAATCATGGAGGGCAGATTTTTGGAGGTAAACGACCTGAATGGCCGATTTCCGGAACCGAAGACCCGTATTCTACCGCGGTCAGGGGCGCTGAGACAATGACTCAGGCACCCGTGTTCGGGGTTTCGCCCCGGCTCGAACGCTGTTCAGACGGCTCGCTTGCAGTTCGTTTAGCCGCCGTGCGATGATTCCCGAATACCAAACTGCCCACGGATCACGTTCTGTGCGAATCCGGTTCTGCAAAGAAATCGGCCCGCGGATTCCGTCATCCGACCGAACGCCACTTTTCTCTGCCTGATTTTTTTGGGCCCCCATTTCGTCTCCAATTCATCTGTCTTTCGGGCGTTTACGCGATGCCTCAATATGCTCGATCATTATTCGACGATGAACCGGACGGCAGCATCATGCTGGAAGATCTGTTCAATCAGGGCCAGGTGGCTCTGCGCAGGGGGCGTGTGTTCGACATGTGTCCTGACACGGTGGACACCAAAGGTCTGCTCGCGGATTTCCGAATCGAAGGAATGCTGGTCGGTGTCGCTGTGGGCGATGCGCTGGGGCATTGCACCGAATGGCAGTTCAGTCCGGAATCACGACATGAGAAATACGGAACGATTGCCGATCATCTGACCGTTCCGGGAATTCGGTCCGGCCGCATCTCTGATGATACTCAAATGACTTACTGGACGCTGGATCGAATTCTGCACCGCGGGTGGTTCGATTTTGAAGACGTCGTAGGCTGCTTCGTCGATCGGCATGACGACATCGTCGGAATGGGCCGCAACACCTCGGCTTCACTGACTCGGCACCAGCGCCGCATGAGAACCGGATTGCCACTGGTGCATGAATGCGTGGGCGATCCCGCCGAAGAAGGCCGCGGAAACGGGGCATTGATGAGGTTTTCGCCCATTGTCCTCCCGTGGCTCAAGACGCCCTCAAAGCAACTCTGGGCTGACGCCGTTCTGTCGAGCCTGGCAACCCATGGCAATACGGTAACGTTGTCTTCTGTTGTCGCAATGACTCACCTGCTTTGGAAGGTTCTTGCAATGCCGCAACATGAAACACCTTCGCCCATGTGGTGGATTGACGAATACCTGCGCATTGCCGGCGACCTGGAAACGAATCCACTGCCGGACCCGCTGAACACGGATCCTGTGCCGCTCTGGTACGATGGCTTTCGTGGTACGCTGTGTGATTTCATCGACCAGCGTGTCCGGAAAGCCTTCGTGGACGGTGTCCCGCTCCGGGATGCCTGTTCACTGGATGGCTTCGGCTCGCGTGCGGATTCGCTGCAAACTGTGCCAGCGGTTCTGTACACGATGATGTGTCATGCCGACAGTTTCGAATCCGCGATCATTACCGCCGTGAATGACACCAAGGACAATGACACCATTGCGGCCATCGTCGGTGCGTTTGTCGGGGCAATTCACGGCCTCTCGTCAATTCGCCAGCGCTGGATTCACGGGATCCGGTCTTACAGTCTGAAGATTCCCGGACGAACCTCGCAGTCAGATCGGGACGTTGTCATGAGAATGGCAACCGAGGCCGCATTGCACTTCTGCGGGCACGCTTCTGTTCCGTAAGACTCCCGCCTTCTGCATGTGCGTTGCCGGATATGAAACGGGAAGAAGGCCCTCCAGTCACCCTGTGGATTGATACTGATGCGGCGCTCCTGTCATACTGGAGCACGGTCAGAACAAAGATGGGGAGGACAGCGAAACTCGCCCGGCCAGATGCGTCATTAGCAACAGTCATGGCGGCACCTGGCGGGTACCGAGATATCGCTTTCAGATCTGACACGGCAGTTGTTTCGAATCAAACCGGGTCTGGCTTGTGAGCAGTTGTGCTGCCTCCGGCTGCGTCTCGTATCAAGGCAGGAGCGTCCAAATGACAAATGACACGCCCGAATCAATGCATCCGGAAAACAATCTGCAGGACAGCGACACCGACTACCGCCTGGTTGTGTTTTCTCAGCCCGAAGAGGCTTCTGTTCTCGAAGAAGCGTTCATGAAACTGCCGGGAATGGATCGCGCAACAGCGCGACTGCAATCGCATCTGATGCCGGGGATTGTTCCGTATGCCTATTCAGAAGCGGCGGCGGCACAGGTTGCGGACGATCTTACGCGACAGAATATCAAAGCTCAGGCCATTTGCTGTGACCAGCTTCCGGACCTTGTTCATTCCCAGCAGGTGCATCACCTGCGATTCACCAGCGATGGCCTTGAAGCGATCGATGCCAACGAGCATGTCCAGTTCACGGCGTGGGATCAGATAGCAATGATCAGTGTTGGCATCACGTCATCCAGCGCTCCTCTGCATCGTCGCGCGTCCCCCTTCCTGGCTCAGGGAAGTTCACACCGATCGTGGAATCAGGGGACGAAGGTTGGCCATCGGAATCGTCCGGAGGCATTCCTGGTTCTTAAAGATGGACTGCCTGGGTTATTTCTCGCGAGCGATGAAATGAACTACGAGGCCCTGGGCGACCGAATTCATCCATCTTCGGTGGCTAACTTCCGCGAACTCATCCGGGAACTGATTGATCGTGTACCAGGAGGCTGGGCCACACCGTCCACACTGGCGTTCCTGGAGAAAACACAGGCCCTGACGACTGAGTTTCGGTCGCATGAAGAGTTTCGTCGGTACAGCGAATTCCACACACTGTGCCTGCAACAGGTTCACAATCCCTGATGTGGTGACCCACTTCCCGGCACCGGTTTAGAATGAATCATCATGAATGTTGCACAGGAATCGCGACGTTGTCTTCAAGCACCTCTGGTGCTCGCGCTTTGCATGCTGGTAACGAATGGACCAACCGCAATCGCAGGAAGTCCGAACGTACATGTCAACCAGTCTCAGGATCGCCCCTGTGTTCTGGTGATGATGGCTGACAACTGGGCATGGCCTCATGCCAGTGCGCTTGGTGACTCCGTTGTTCGGACCCCCACCTTCGATCATCTGGCTTCCAATGGAGTCGTGTTTGATAACGCCTTCTGTCTTTGTCCGTCCTGTGCCCCGGCACGAGCCGCCTTTCTGACTGGTCAGACAATCCACCGGCTGGATGATGCCGCAAATCTGCACGGGAGGTTTCCTGCAGAGATTGAAGTGTTTCCCGAAGCACTGGAAAAGGCTGGGTACCACGTTGGCTTCTCTGGAAAAGGATGGGCGCCAGGACGCATTGAAGAAAGCGGGCGTACCAGAAATCCAGCGGGCGAAGAATATGCCAATGCAGAAGCATTCCTGAACGCGTTGCCGTCTGATCAGCCCTTCTTTTACTGGTACAGCAGCCGGAACCCCCATATTCCGTGGCAGGACGGCGAACAAATGAAGGCAGAAATGAATCAGAAGGATGTTCGTGTTCCTCAATATCTGCCCGATGTACCCCTGGTTCGGGACAACATTTGTGACTATTTGTGTGAAGTTCAGCTGTTCGACCAGGAGTGCGCGCAGATTCTGGAACAATTCGAACGGGCGGGTCGACTCTCAAATACACTGGTCATCATGACGGGCGACAATGGCTGGCAGATGCCGCACGGACTTGCTCATATTTACGATGCGGGTACGCGAGTGCCGCTGGTGATGAGCTGGCCTGGCAAAATTGAAGAAGGCATTCGCGCGCAGGACTTTGTCAACTTTGATGACTTCGCCCCCACATTCATGGAACTGGCAGGGCTTAAACCCGGGGACCAGTGCACAGGCCACAGCCTTTTGCCCGCGATGCAGCAGGACCCCCATCGTCAGGTGCGCGATTACGTTTTTCTGTCGCGAGAACGACACGCCAATGTTCGTCGCGGCGATCGCTCATATCCCGTACGCGCACTCCGCACCCGGGATTTCCTGTTCGTCCGAAACTTCGAGCCGGAACTTTGGCCCGCGGGAGATCCCGAGGTCTATCATTCGGTGGGCGACTACGGCGATGTTGACTTCACGTGGACCAAGCAGTTCATTCTTCAACATCAGCACGAACCTGCAATCCGGCCATTCTTCACAATGAATTTTTCAAAGCGGCCGTCAGAAGAACTTTACGATCTTCGGATTGACCCCGACCAGACCATCAACGTCATCGATCAGCCGGACCTGTCTGACGTTCGGCGCCAACTTTCCGGCCGTCTCGAGGAATGGATGAACCAAACCGCTGACCCCAGAAGCAGAAACCCCCACGATAATCGCTGGGACAAAGCACCCTACTACGGCGGAAAAGCAAACAACAACCAGATCCCAAAGAAACGCCCGCGAGACTAATGCCTCTGACATTTCGCATGCGGAATGGAACGAGGAATACGTGCCAACCTTTGTCATTGCGTTCGCCACGGGAATTCGAGGACATTTGTCTCACAAGTCCAGCCCATGAACTCAGAGATTCCGGCCTTCATTCGTGCAGCATATTCTGCTGACGTCTTTCACGATGCGTCCATGATCTGGCAACAGAAACTGGCCGAGCATCTTCGGTCTGTCATGGCCTCTGATCGGCCCGTGATGAAATGGCAGGAGCCGACCACTGCTCTGCTTCAGGCTGGTCGGTCACTGTTGGCTGAAAACAGCGAGAGCACTCGCACATGCAAAGATGATCTGACGACAGAAGCGCTTCTGCAGCGTTTTGGTGATGTGATGGATCAGATTTTAAGTTCGGGGCATAACCTCCATCATCCGCACTATATTGGCCATCAGGTCCCCGCATCTGTCCCGTTGGCAGGACTGTTTGATGCCATCGCATCCGTCACGAATCAGGTCACGGGGGTCTTCGAAATCGGGCCATGGGCAACGGCCGTGGAATTGAGCCTGATCCGGATGCTGGGGGAAAAGATCGGCTGGAGGTCTGACGAATGCAGCGGTGTGCTGACGCACGGTGGGTCGCTGGCAAATCTGACGGCCCTGCTGACGGCGCGCAATATCGCGATTCCTGGCTGCTGGGAGTCCGGTGTGCCTCAGGATGCCGTGCTGGTCGCACAAAGCGATGCGCATTACAGCGTGACTCGTGCAGCAGGAATTCTTGGGCTGGGAAGCCAACAGGTTGTTCGCGTTGATCTGGATGAACGTCGTCGTATGCGTCCTGACTGCCTGGATTCTGTTCTGGTCAGAGAGAAGGAACGCGGCCGTCGAATCATTGCTGTTTGTGCGTGCGCCTGTGCGACACCCATCGGCGCCTTCGATCCGCTGGATGAAATCGCTGATGTTTGTGAGCGACATCAGGTCTGGCTGCACGTTGATGCCGCTCACGGTGGCTCGCTGATGATGAGTGACATCCATCGCCACAAGCTGGCAGGAATCCATCGTGCAGACAGCGTGGTCTGGGACGCCCATAAGATGCTGTTCGTTCCGGCACTGTGTGCTGCCGTGCTCTTCAGGAATCGGGATGTCCGATATGAAACATTTCGACAGATCGCTCCGTATTTGTTCGATACGTCATCGTCACAAATGGCCGATTTTGATACCGGCATGCGAACCCTGGAATGCACAAAAAGAGCCAACGGTTTCGGACTCTGGGGTTTGTGGACGATGCTTGGCGACCAGGTGTTTGAATCTCTGGTCGACCAGACAATTGGAATTGCAGGACAGCTCGCGGAGCTATTGCGAGCAGCTCCGGACTTCGAACTCCTGAACGATCCTGAATGCAACATTGTCGTCTTTCGACATCTGCCTCCCTTCCTGAACACAGCGCCGGCTGAAGAACAAGACCGTTTTCAAAACACGATTCGAAGTGAACTCATGAAGTCCGGGCGATTCTATATCGTGCAGACCCAACTGGATGGCCGGGTCGTACTTCGAGCGGTCATTATGAATCCCATGACAACCCATGTTGATCTGGTTGAACTGCTGAATGAATTGCGGCAATGTTCTGCCAACCATCTCCGTGAACGGGCGCGATAGCCAACCCGGAAAAAACGCATTCGACCAGGTTTCTGGCGAATGTTCCCCACGATTCGGCAATGACTTCAGGCAACTCACGGTCACCCTGGTGACCCGAGAGTCTCCGCTTCCGTCGTTCATCTGCTCCGGACTCGTACCTCGCCGGATCCGTTCTTTGCCGGAGGCCTGGGGACTCGATTCTTGCATCTCATGGCTTCGCCGATACCCTTTGCAGGCTGACAATGCTGTCCCCGCCCCATTTCCTTCCGAAATCATGTCAAACATGCGCTATTTCCGGATACTCGCCCTTCTTGTCTCCACCATCATTTCTCCAGCGAGAAGCCACGCTGATGAAAAACCGGCCGATGCAGATCGCCCGATTCATGCTCTGCTGGTGACCGGCGGATGCTGTCATGATTATGACCGGCAGAAGCTGATTCTGACTCGGGGGATTTCGGCTCGAGCCAACGTGCGATGGACGGTCGTGCATCAGGGCGGGACGACCACGAATACACCGATTCCGCTGTACGACGATCCGAACTGGGCTGACGGGTTTGACATTGTTGTCCACAACGAATGCTTCAGCGATGTGAAGGATCTGGAATTCGTTGATCGCATTCTGAAACCTCACCGGGACGGGCTGCCTGCGATTCTGATTCACTGTGCGATGCACTGTTATCGCACCGGCGATGATCGCTGGTTTGAATTTGTCGGAATGCAGTCGCCGGGGCACGGGCCGCACTATTCGTACACGGCGGACAACGTCAAAAAAGATCATCCGATCATGCAGGATTTCGGCCCGGCGTTTGTGGCTCCCAAGGGCGAACTGTACCACAGCATGAAAGTGTTCGACACAGCCACACCGCTGGCTCAGGCCAATCGCCAGTCCGACGGTATGCCTCAGGTTTGCGTCTGGACCAATAATTACAAGGGCAGGGCCCTTGACGCCGATACGAGCTCACGCTCGGAATCTGGAAATCGCTCCCGTTGGTCGCTGCCGACAAGGGAACGAGTTCACCGACAGCATCAGCGGGCACAACGGGCGATCGCGAAGAAGGCACGCGAGTCTTCGGTTGTACGATGGGCCATTACAACGAAACGATGGCCGAACCAAAGTATCTGGACATGATGGCTCGAGCCGTTCTGTGGGCGACCCGTCGCGACATCGAAAGCAACTTCACGCCTTCGACGGAAAAGATCGACGAAGAAATCAAAGCCCTGATCACAGCCGCCGATTGCAGATCCAACATCCAGTGCCGCTTCTGCAAAGTGCTGCACCGAAGGCAACGCTGCCTTTCAAAAATCGGTGACTGCCAAAAGCACTCAAAGCGGCAACGAAAACAAAAACCTGACCGACGGTCGTCTGGACCTCGCTGGTGCGGATGGCGGGCAGACCAATGAATGGGTGACTGTTGATCTGGGTGAATCGGTTCATGTGAAGAATCTGCGGCTGCACTGGGAACGCCGCCAGGGCTCGACCTATTGGTATACCATCGAAGCGTCGGCGGATGGCGAGCAGTGGAAGACCATCGTCGATGAATCAAAGAGCGACAGCAAAGACGGCATTCGATCGCACGCTGTCGATGCACCGAACACTCGTTATCTGAAGACCACTTTCCTGGGCTGCAGTACCAACGGATGGGGATCGATCTGGGAATTCGAAGCTTATTCTGGCGACATGCCCGAGCTGCCGAAGTCGGCCAAAGACGGAGGTCCGAAGCCTCCCGCATCCATCAGTGATGTGCAGGCACCGGACGGCTTCGACGTACGCATGTTTGCCTCGCCGCCGGATGTCAATTATCCAGTCTGCATCACGGCAGCAGCCACCGGTGAAGTCTTTGTTGGAGTTGACGAACAGGGTTCGCTGGGCAAAGAAACCGGCCGCGGCAAAGTGCTGCGATGCATCGACACCGACGGTGATGGCACGGCTGATCAGATCAACGAATTCGCGAAAATGGATCATCCTCGCGGACTGATCTACGACAACGGTTCGCTGTGGGTGCTGCATCCGCCGTTCCTGAGCGTCTATCGCGACACCAATGGTGATGGAACGGCCGACGAATCCGAAGTTCTGATCGAAGGCATCAGCACGGCAGAAGTCAATAAACGCGGAGCTGACCACGACCAACGGCATTCGCATGGGCATCGATGGCTGGATCTACATTGCCGTTGGTGACTTTGGTTTCAATCAAGCCGTGGCGAAGGATGGCACCACGTTAAGCAAACGCGGCGGCGGAGTTGTGCGCATTCGACCCGATGGCAGCGATATGGAAATCTTCAGCTGGGGCCAGCGCAATATTGTGGATATCGCCATCGACCCGCTGATGAATGTCTACACGCGTGACAACACCAACGATGGCGGCGGCTGGGATATTCGATTGTCTCATGTGATGCAGACAGCCAACTACGGATATCCGTCTCTGTACAAGAACTTCAGCGAAGAAATCATGCCGCCTCTGGCTGACTACGGTGGCGGTTCGGGCTGCGGAGCGATGTACTTTCAGGACGATCGATGGCCGGCTCCGTTCAATGATATTCTGCTGACGTGCGACTGGGGCCGCAGCGAAGTCTTCAGCCACAGGCTGCCCGTCAATGGAGCCACCTTTGATGCTCAGCAGGACACATTCCTGAAACTTCCACGCCCCACCGACATCGACGCGGATGCCAGCGGACGCATGTATGTGACCAGCTGGAAAAACGGCCAGTTCAACTACGACGGCCCCAACATCGGCTTTGTCGCCATGATCACTCCGATTGACTTTGTGCCGCATCCCGTGCCCGATGCTGGCTCGCTGAATGACGCTGATCTGGTGCAGCTGCTGAATCATCCATCCGATGCAATGAGGCTGCATGTGCAGCGAGAAATCCTGCGGCGTGACGCTCAGCGGGATGATTCGTCCGGGCGTGAACTGCGAACCGCGGTGAGTGAAATGATGAGCAATCACGATCTGCCACTGCCAGTGCGAGTGGCCGCGGTGTGGACTCGGCGGCAGATGACCAGCGGTCGTTTCTGCAGGCGATCAGTCATCAGTATGAAGATGAAGCTCTGCGAGAACACTGCCTGCGTGCCTGGCCGACCGTCGATCGGATGCAGACAACGTTCCGTTGAAACGATTGATCGACGGTCTCGCCGATGCCGCTCATCCGCGCGTTCAGGCAGCCGCGATCGTGGGACTCGGACGACTTCTGGCCGGTCGCACGCCGAAGACACCGACCGAAGACGAACGCACAGCCGTGGCTCAGCACGTGCTGGCTCTGACCGACGTGCCCGAAGTGGACGCTGCTCTGGACGTTTCGGCCGATGACTGGCGGAATGCTCATCCGGAACGAGTCCTTCCGCACCTGGCGGTTAAAGCCCTGGTCGACATTGATGCGGTGGATGCGTGCATCGATGCACTCACCGGCCCACACCGATCCGCCGCACTGTGGGCGCTCAAGTCCATGCACAGCAAAGACGCGGTGGATGGGCTGTTCCGGTACTCAGCACTGCGCCGACGAAACACTGCGTCGCGAAATCTGGACGACGCTGATTCGGCTTTATCACCGTGAAGGTGAATTCACCGAAGACAGCCCCAAGTGGTGGGGAACTCGACCGGACACAACCGGCCCGTACTACGATCGCCAAAAGTGGAGCGAATCAGACCGCATCGGTGACGCTATCAAAATCGCTTTGTCAGAAGGCGATGATTCTCTGGCGGCTCACATCAACGAACAGCTGAAACGCCATGTTGTGAATCTGGACGGCATCAGTGCAGCCGACATCGCGGCCATGCAGGAACCACAAAAGGCGATCGAACTTCCCAAAGTCGATCCCAACAATCCCAACCAGATCGCGAACATCGACATGGCCAGCGTGATCGCCAAAGTCATGCCACTAAGCGGCAACCCTGACGCGGGCAAAGAACTGTTTAAAGCCCAAAGCTGCATCAACTGTCACACCTTTGCCAACGGCCAGCAGCCGAAAGGCCCGCATCTGGTCGACATCGGCAAACGCTACAAGAAAGAGGAACTGCTGGAATCCATCCTCGACCCCAGCAAGAAGATCGCTCAGGGTTTCGACACCTGGACCTTTGTCATGGCCGACGGCAAAGTGCACACGGGCTTTGTTGTGCTGGAAAGTGCGGAAACGGTTTCCGTGCGAGGTACCGACGGCCTGTCCAAAGAGCTGCCTCAACAGGACATCGACGAACGTGTGAAACAGGACATCAGTATGATGCCCAAAGGCATCGTCGGCAATCTGACGGTCGAACAGCTGGCCGACCTGATCGCTTACCTGCAAAGCCTGCATTGATCTGACCCGCAACAGGAAGGACCCAGAAAACCGCTGAGGCGTGTGCTTCAACTCGCATTCCCTGCAGGCGTGACTTCAGCCACAAGCGAGGCAGAACCAGTCCTGGCTCTCAGGTCACTTTATCTGGCCGCCAGTTTGTGCCCTTCTTTTGAACGCGAAATTCGAGAAGGAGCAGGAGATTGGTACCTGTCAGCAGATGTTGCACTTGCTCGCAAGAATCTTGGAACCGCGGGACTGACGGAATTTCGCAACGAGATTCGCCAAATGACTGTAAAGACGCTGGCTGCAGCTAGCCCGGAACTGAAAGCCGAGTGGCACGAGCAAATCGACGCGATTCACAGCTGGACAAAGGGAGAATGATGAATGTCTTCGGTCTTACTCACACTTCTTGTCTCACTGGTATTCGAGGATTCCAGTGCCGAAGTGGTTGCAGGATTCGAGGTCGGAGGCATCACGAACGAATCTGCAACGATGTACCTTTTGGAATCCGGTTTCCACGCTGGTACTGACCTTGGTCGAATCAATTCATTGCTGCAGTCAATGGACCACTTAAAAGTGGACTCACCATTTCCTCAAAGACGTGGCGCGTTGAGTGAAAGGGGTCTCAGCTCATTCATTTCCGCACTCAACGACCGGCGACACCGGCCATTTGTAACAGGGTCATTTCAAGTCGTTTCCGATCCATTCAGACGGACAGCTGGTCTTCACGGAAATCTGCGGACCTGTTAAACAGGAGCTGGTCAGTCGCGTCTGTCGCCTCGAACTCAGGAACCCGGATGACCGAGCGTCGCTTGTCCAAGCAAACGGGAATGAAAACGCCAGCCAAACCACGGAATGGAAACCGATATGGCGAATCAATCAGGTCCGCTTGACCAACCACCGGACCCATCAAGTCCCGAAATTCAAAACTTCCTCGAACGATCCATCCTCAGTGTGCTGGTCCTACTGTCGCAAAGTGCACGGACCGTATTGTGGATGGTGTTCATGCCCAGAAGTTTTGTCACGATGAGTCCCCTGCATCGTTCGGAATTTGCACCACCCTATTCCTTTCTGATCTTGAGCCTGCTGCTGGCGGGAATCGGGATCCGCCTGGGCGTGGCCTTCTTTCAACAACCCGTAGATCACACGGTCCTCAGCCGCCTGGCATCGACCGTCAAATCTGTCTCGCTTGAAGACGTTTTTGTACTCACCGTGCCCAGTATCATTCTGGTCGCTATGGCCGGGGCTGGTGTCGCACGGTGGACGGCCCCCAAAGTCAAACTGCCTCACAACCCGGTGGTCCGCTGCGTCTGTCTGTGTGCGGGTCTTCAATTCATCGTGGTTGGGTTCTGTTGCCTGGGCGCTCTGATCATCAAAGCACTTTCCGGTACGTCGATGGTTCTGCCAGGAAACCTGTTTGATCAGATCACTGCGACAGGCCTGCTGTTGCTGATTCTGACTTCAACTCGCCCTTTGTATCACACGATTCGAAAGGCCGGATCGACGCGGCTGGCTGGTAATCCCTTCGCAGTGATGCTGCTTTCGTTCTTGGCAACCACATCTGTGCTTGTAGGCGTGGCAATCGTTAACGCGATCAGCTTCGACCTTGGGCAAACGATTGCGGAGGCCAGACAGCGGCATCAGCATCAGATTCTGTCGGACGTCTACGTCGCAGCTCGAACACTGTCTTCTCGCATGACAAGAGTCGCTTCGGGGGCACCTGCGATTGAAATGAACCTGGCACTGGTCAATGTCAGCGAAGAACCCGTTCTGCTGCCAAGACCGTTTGAACTGGAGCATGCCGTTGACCCCAGGCGGACTCCTTTTCAATTGTTGACGACGGCTGTCTCGGAACAGGAAGCGGGCTTGGTACTGCAGCCCGGCGAGACTCGGATTGTCAACTGGACGCTCAGCATTCCCGAATGGTGTTCCGATCCAAAGGTGCATCAGACACCACTGCCGGTGACGTTCCATTGTTTCCCATACGTCGGCACCGATGACATGTTGAACATTCATCCCATCGGCGAAAGTCGACTCGTGTACGCGGAACTCCAGTGGCCGATGTCCGAAGCCTGGCGCATGCTGGATCGCGAAAAGATCCAGCGAACCGGCCGAATGATCTCCGAATCGCGTGATATCCGGTAGTGCGTTCTCAGCACGAGAAAACAGATCAGCCGCACATCAACGATGCACAGGCGGAAATGCTGCCTGTGTCATGAAACACATCGCCGGCATCCCGCATGGACGCAAATCTGAAGACTCCAATTGACAAAATCTGCGTATCCGCCAACCTAAGGCACTAAGGCACTACTAAGTGAGAGTCAGTGATGAAGTGGAAATGCTGCAGTCCACGCCGCCGTAAATGCACCCTCTCTTCCGACATGCTTGTCCCGAGGAGAGGCTTCTCCATCCAGGAACTGCTTGTTTCTATCACTGTGATTGCCATTCTCATGGCCCTCATCCTGCCGGCCGTGCAGCAGGCTCGCGAAAGCGCGCGGCGGACGCAATGTGTTTCGAATCTCCGTCAACTCGGTATCGCAATGCATTCCTATGCTGACGTCTACCAGTTCGTGCCACCCGGAAATACCAATGGCTATTCGGCCTTCGTTCTGTTGCTGCCGTTCCTCGAACAAAGCAGCCTTTATGCTGAATTCGATCTTGCCTCTCTCGCTCAGGACAGTAGCAATTCCCGGTTCCACAGAACGCCACTAGCGATCCTGAATTGTCCGTCTGATCCAGGCAACAAGGGATCCATTGCACAGAACAATTATGTCGCAAATGCCGGTTCCGGCCTGCATGAATCGGGCCAGTTTCGCGGAGTCTTCACGATACCAGCATTGGGTGGGCAACGCGGGGGCGGGTGGATCAGGTTCGATTCAATCACAGATGGTCTGTCGAATACCGCCGGATTCGCTGAGATTCTTGTCTCCGATGGGTCTCGCCACAATTTGCGAATTGTCGGATCGGTCAAGCCAGCGTTTCGGGATTCCGGTCAATCGGCGGAATTCACACAAAAGTGTGATAGTCCTGAAACTTTGACGCGACGGGTGAGTACGGGGGATCGGGGTTTCCCATGGATCGACGGAAACCATCCAACCACTCTTTACAATCACGTGGCTCCTCCAAATCACCGCGCTTGTACCAACGATGGAAGCGTTCCGGATGGGTCTTTTCCTGTCTCAAGCACGCACGGCCTGACGGCCAATGTTTGCCTTGTCGATGGATCCGTCCGAGGTATTAGTTCCCATATCGATCAGAAAACCTGGCAGGCGATTGGTACTCGTGCAGGCGCTGAAGTAGTGTCGGAATTTTAGACCAGTTGAAGGAGTTCCGAAATGGTTCGAAAGTTTGTTTCCATCGCTCCTTCTGCACTCTTGTTGCAAAGGCCACCAGTATTTGGAAGCGAATGGTGGATTGACAATCCAATCGAGGATGATTTGCTTGAAGCAAACGATGACATACACGTAGACGGGGCAGGTCCGGCAGACGCCGACTTCACTTTAAAGGTGTACGTGTCCGGAGCTCTCCTGAAATCTCAGCAATGCACTGTCGGTGTTGATGATTTCTGGGTAGAGTGCGTTGAGCCACCAATAGGAGGGTGGACTAATAATCCAAGCACTATTCCTGGGCGAGTTAAGGTATACCAGGGTCATGGAAATGGCGTCTTCCTTGAGAAAGTCAGCGTCGATTTTTGCGCATCTGATGGACAGGCGTAATTGATCCCCGCGGACCACTCCTGATGCAACCTTCTAACCTGAATCGTCGAACAGAAGTCTCATGAATCAAAGGTTTGCGATTGCTTGCGTCGGAGTCCTGTGTGTTTGGGTGGTCCTCGCAGGGTGCGAATCTCGATCTGACATCGCTTCCCGTGAGTCGTCAGTTTCAAACGATCCATTGAGCCCGGACATCCGGCTTGTGGCATTTCAATTGAAAACGACACCCGCCGATGGCGGAAACAGAATCAGTGTCGGCAAGCCGTTTCACATTGATGGAATGATTTGGTCTGCCGATTCGCTGGAATCGGCAAAACTGTCCGTGAGTGTGTTACAGATTGTGGAAGGTCGGGGACTGCGCCGCTTGTATTCGGAACGAGTTGAGCTAGAAGAAGAATCGAGCCACCTGTACGCATACGGCCTTCTGATGGATGCCCTGGGCAAGGCTGGGCCGCATTGTATTCGCGTCGTCTATAAAGGCGAAGTTCTTGACGAACACGTCCTCTTGATTCATAAGTGAATAAGCAGACATAACAAGTAGCAAGAGGTGTCGGCGACGGTCTTGAAACAGGTTAGTAACAGATTCGAGAAAAGATCTTCGAATTCGAGTTCGTGGATAAGCGCAAGGTGAACTACAGGTAGCATTTTCTGAGTCGTTCTCTGCGTCTTCGTCTGGGGATTTCCCAGCGATGTTTGGGGTGTGACTGGGGCCAGGTGTCGGGGAGAAGGGATTCGGGGGGAGGCTCCGGCTGGGATCTGCGTGAGTACGTCGTTGAGACATGCCCACGGTTCTACTTCATTGGCTTTGCAACTCGCGATGAGACTCATCATGACAGCCGCTCGGGCTCCGGCTTCCGGACTGCCGACGAACAGCCAGTTCTTCCTGCCGATGGCGACCGCCTTCATGGTCCGCTCAGCCGCGTTGTTGTCGATGCTGAGCTCTCCGTCTTCGAGATAGCGATTCAGGGCTGTGCATTGGTTGCGGGCGTACGTCGCGGCCTGGCCAATGATGCTCTTCGGAAGGAAATTCTGCTCGTCCAACTAGGTTTTCAGTTCGACCAGCAGCGGCGCAGCACGTTCCTGCCGCTGAGCCAGGCGGAAATCGGCATCCTGATCTTTACAGGCTCGTTCGATTTCATACATACGACTGATCACCGCCAGGACAGATGGCGTCGAAAGTACGACTCTGGTTTAGCTCAGAATGTCGCGAACGATGTTCCCGTGGACGTCGGTGAGCCGAAAGTCTCTGCCCTGGAAGCGGTAGGTGAGTCGTTCGTGGTCGATTCCCAGTTGGTTCAGAATGGTGGCATTCAGGTCGTGGATGTGAACCGGTTTGTCAACGATGTTGTAGCTGAACTCGTCGGTGGTACCGTAGACCATTCCAGGTTTGATGCCGCCGCCTGCCATCCAGATGGAAAAACATCGCGGGTGATGATCGCGACCGTAGTTATCCCGGCTTAATTTGCCCTGGCTGTATATCGTTCGGCCAAACTCCCCACCCCAGATCACCAGCGTGTCTTCCAGAAGTCCCCGGGATTTCAGGTCCTGCACAAGAGCCCATGAGGGTTGATCGATATCCTTGCACTGAGCCGGCAGGTCGCCAGCAACGTTTCCGTGCTGATCCCAGCCGCGATGAAAGATCTGAACGAAACGCACATCGCGTTCGAGCATCCTGCGTGCGAGCAGGCAACTTGCTGCGTAAGTGCCTGTGGTGGTGACGTTCGGACCGTACATGTCAAGAATATGCCGGGGTTCGCCTGACAGGTCCATCAAATCCGGCATGGAGGTCTGCATCCGAAAGGCCATTTCGTACTGGGCAATCCGGGCCATGGTCTCCGGATCTCCGATCGCTTCGTAGGTCCTTTCATTCATCTGTGCGACGCGATCCAGCATCCGGCGGCGAGCAGCCTGACTGACTCCATCCGGATTGGAAAGGAACAATACCGGATCACCCGAGCGACGCAGAGAGACTCCCGAATATCGGCTTGGAAGAAAACCAGCTCCCCAAAGACGGTTGTACAGCGCCTGCGCATCACGCTTGGCACCCCAGGTTGGTGTCATCACGATAAACGACGGCAGCTCCTTGTTGATTGATCCCAATCCGTAACTTAACCACGAGCCAAGGCTTGGGCGACCTGGCAGCTGATGGCCCGTACAAATATAGGTGATGGCAGGATCATGATTGATCGCCTCGGTATGCATCGAACGAATGATGCAAAGATCGTCGACCATAGAAGCCGTATGTGGAAGCAATTCGCTGACCCATGCACCGGACTGACCATGCTGGTCAAACTTGTATTTTGACGGAGCGATGGGAAACCGGGACTGACCAGACGTCATCGTTGTCAGTCGCTGGCCGTTACGAACCGATTCGGGCAGATCTTTGTCGTACCAGTCGTTCATCTCAGGCTTGTAGTCCAGCATATCCTGCTGGCACGGCGCACCTGCCATAAACAGCCACACTGCGCGTTTGGCTTTTGGCGCGAAGTGAGTCAATTCTTTGGGTACTTCAGTGGATGCCATACCGCCACCGCTGGCAGCCATGGATCCAGCTGAAAATGCCGACCCCATCAAAGATGCGAGCGCGGCGGAACCCAATCCGCTGGCAGCTCGGCCAAAAAAGTGACGGCGCGTTTCGGCCAGCATGTGTTCATGCAACAGGGACATGTTAAGACTCACTTTTCCGGAAACGGGGCCAGATCGGGAAGCATCATTCAAACGTTCGTATTTCTGGCAGGGGATTCCACCCGGACAAATGGAAATCGCCCTTGAGAATCTCAATCGCCAAATTCCACCTCAATACCACCAGACAAATTTGCCACTGTATTGTAAACGAAGGCGTTCAGGATACCTCCCAGAAATCCCAAAAGGCCATAACCAATTGGTGCCCCAAACATTAAGCCAATTCCAGCACCAACAACTGGCATGACTTCGCTGGAATTCGCCGGAGCAACCAATGCAGCGAACACGACAACCATGAGAAACAAGCCTGCCGCAACCAGCCCGAAGGCTGCCCCGGCCGTGGCCCCGAAAATGCCGCAGGACAATATTCCGACTCTTTTCAGCTTCCATGTCCGTTGAAGAGAGAGGCTGTTGTCAACCGGCGGAGCAAACGGATCAGACATAGACGTGCAGCTTTCATGCAGATTTTGAAGAACCGATGGCGACAGAGCTTTTCATCCACCTCGGACGACGGCGTCCTGAACCCGCTCAGCCGCCACTCACAGGTGGAAAGCAGGCGACTTCGTCGGACGATACGACCAGATGGTCGAGCGTGACGTAGGCGTTATTCACGGCCCAGAGCAGTGACGACGAAAGGGTGGTCAGCTCCGGATGTATCTGCAGCAGCGCATCCCGAATATCAGCCACACTCGCGCTCTCCGGAACCTCCACTTCTGCGCGGGACGTGCGTGCCAGTTCTCGCGCTCTGGCGAACAGCAATACGGACAGTCTCATAAAACTCTCTTCCTTCCTGTGCGCCGCATGTTACCGTATGTGTCACCTCCAGAAAATCCGGCACCCGTGTTTGCGAAGGGCTCAGAGGAATGAATCCGATCAAAATCGTCCGTCGATCCGTGACGGTCGCATGCTTCTTCTTGCTGCTGGAATTCAATCCAGCAGCGAAAACTGTCGGTCAGGACAATCTAAAACCAGGCCTTGAATCGCAGGCACTTCAGGCAATGAAGAGGGCGACGCATTTTTTCCACGATCAGGTCGCCGTCCACGGTGGCTATGTCTACAAGTATTCGCTTGACCTGAAACACCGCGAAGGTGAAGGCAAAGCGTCGCCCACAGAAATCTGGGTGCAACCCCCTGGGACGCCAGCGGTTGGAATGGCGTTCATCAAAGCATTTGAGGCGACAGGCGACCCGCAATTTCTTCAGGCGGCTGTCGACGCAGCGATGGCACTGGTGGATGGTCAACTGGAATCCGGAGGCTGGTCCAGCAGCATTGAGTTCGATCCCAAAGGTAAACACGCAGATCGACTTCGAAGCGGAAAGGGAAAACCGAAAGGCAAAAACTACTCGACACTGGATGACGATAAGACGCAGTCGGCCATTTGCCTTCTGATGCAAACCGACAAAGCACTTCAGTTTCGGAACCCCGTGATTCACGAAGCGACTGTTTTCGCACTCGATGCGATGCTGACGGCACAATTTGCCAATGGCGGGTTCCCGCAGGGCTGGCGCGAACCCGTGACACAGCAACCCGTCCAAAAAGCGTCGTATCCGGAGTACGACTGGCGAACCGAAAACAGAATCAAGGACTACTGGGACTATTACACACTCAATGACGGACTGGCCGGTACCGCTGCCCGAACGCTGCATATGGCACATCAGGTCTATGGTGATCAGAAATACCACGATGCATTACTGAAGCTGGGCGACTTTCTGATCCTGGCACAGCTGCCCGAACCTCAAACCGGTTGGGCTCAGCAATACAATTTCGACATGCATCCAATGTGGGCAAGAAAGTTTGAACCGCCCGCCGTTTCCGGCCGGGAATCAGAAGACGCGATGTCCACACTGCTGTTTCTTTATGAACTCACCGGCGACAGCAGGTACCTTCCACCCGTGGAATCCGGGCTCGCATGGCTGAATCGGTCAAAGTTACCCGATGGGCAAATCGCTCGTTTCTACGAGTTGAAGACCAACCGCCCACTGTACTTTGTCCGAGACACTTACGAACTCACCTACGACGACAGCAATCTGCCGACACACTACGGATTCAAAACAGCCCCCCGCACTGACCGCATTGAAAAGCGGCTCAACGAGCTGAAACAATCAGGCAAATCACCAAAGTCGGCCAGTAGTCTGAAAACGCTGACTCGCGATGCAGAACAAATCATCAATGAACTCGACGATCAGGGACGCTGGCTGGCCATGAATGACAATAAGCCCGCAGATGCCCGTTCCATTCGTAAGGGTGAAGCATTCATCTCAAGTGAATTATTTTCTCACAACCTGACTCGTCTGGCAGAGTACCTCACGACAGCAAAGGGAGCCCACATCCCGTAAATGCAATGCCTGTGACACGAAGAACGAGAAAAGATCGCTGGCTCGATGACGGTTGCATCAGTCCCGATGCGCCAACGCCATCCTGGTTTGGCGTGGAGTCTTGTGGCGGCGGGCGTTGATGTTGACTTCAGAAAACGCTCCGCTCCGCGGCATCTGGTCATCCGCAGACCTTGATTCGTGTTGGTGCGGGCTGGAGCCAGTCTGCAGCTCGGAAACCGGGCCAACAAGCTCCGTGTGCAACGGCTTGTTCGCTGCCGTTATGGTGACGTGACGGCGTTCTCCGCCACCGTTTCCGAGCCAGCAATAGTGAGTAATGCTGAAAGAACTTCAGGAGATGTTGTGTCAGCAAGAAATTTGACATGGCCATCAACAAACAATGCCATTCCTCCGCCGTGATGGAGCCCGCCAAACTGTTCATCATGCCCGATTAAAGGGCGATCCGGAGAGTAATCACGAACCGTGGCGTGGCCACCGGCAAGCCAACAACCGTTCTGGGTATTCGTTTCGATCGCGATCAGCGTCGTTGAAATGCCGTCCTTTACGTCCGCGAGTGAACGACATTCATTGTATGCCCACACTCCGGCACGATTGGAAGTCCTCGGCAGGAGTGCCGCGTCAGTCGCAATGCCCGCTGTGCCAACGTAATCTGTGAGCGGCTGCCCATCGGAGTAAACACTCCGAGTACCATTCGGACATTTGATCACTGGGAAGGGCACAAGCGGAACATCAAATTCCTCAAATGGCCCGTTGCGCCAGGTGTGAAGTCTCAATGGACGCAATGTTGGATCGTCCCATGGCCGAGTAGAGTCGATGATCGGAGTGCCGTAATGCCCCCAGTGGCTGCCAAGACAAAGATACCAACTCCACCGCTTTTCAGGTGGAAGAACCGGATTCCCGATACAACCATAAGGAAATGATCCCATCGCTTCGTGATAGTTGTGCAGCGCAAGGGCAAGCTGTTTAAGGGTATACCTACACTGAGTTTGACGAGCAGATTCCCGCGCACTTCGAACTGCCGGAATTGTGATCGCCGCCAGCAATCCGACCATGACTAACACGACGCAGACCTCGATACGTGAAAAACCGTGGCGATAGTGAGCGACTGTGGAAGCCATTTTCAGTCTCGAGTCTCATTTTGCAACGAACGTCTCGGATAACGCGGCCGCCGGGAACGACTAACCACTTCAAGAGACTCAGCTGGGCGGCTATTGTGCATCCGATGGTTCCCCAGGACTCCAGTCGACGACCCACTCCGGCAGCGCACGCCGAATGGAAGAAACGCCATCTGCGGAAACCTTTGTGTTTCTGAGTCGAAGATATCGCAAGCCAGTCAGCCGCGAAAAGTGTCTCACGGATTCGTCAGTGATCGGGATTTCATCGATCTGCAGACGTTGCAGAGAATGTAGATCTACCAAATGAGCCATCCCGACGTCACTGACCGGAAGGTCTCCAAGATAGAGACTCTCGAGCGATCTGAGCGCACCAAGAGAAGCAAGTCCATCATCGGTGAAGGTCGCATGGGACAAGCTGAGACGCGTCAACGATTTGAATTGACTCATAAACTCAATGAGGTGGTACAGGTTTCAGGACAGGTCATTCTCTTATTTTGAGAGTTTGATGAGCTGTTCGAACTGAGCTGGCGACCAGTACTCAGGGCTGGAGTGTCTGCGTTCGTAGACGTAGTAGCGGATGTATTTTGAGACTCTTTCGCCTCAGCCCTCTTTGTGTTCGGTCATCTCGGTTCGTTCTTGATGGTTCCGAAGCAGCTTTTCATGTAATGGAGTTGTCATAACAGTTGTCAGGACGACTCATGCTGCTTTACGTCTGCTCGGCGAAGAAGCGATCGGTAGTCGTTGGCGTACCAGCCGCCTCCGTGTGATGAAGCAATCAACGTCAGGTGGCGGTCTCTGATGGCCGAACGCAGTGCCTTGAGAACAAGCTTTGTTCCGTCATGTTATCCAGATGTAACCAACGATCCGCTGACTTTGAATCCATCAGCATCGCCTGTAACAAACGTACCGTCCGTCAGCGGGATGTAAGTGATGTCTCCAACCCAAATTTGATTGATCGTTGTTGGTGCGTACGGCATCGAGCAGCAGGTTCGGCGAATATCCCAGCCGATGGCGACTGTTTGTCGTTTTGGGAACGAACGATTTCGGTTGAATTGCCTTTAATCTCAGTGTTTTCATGACATTCGAGACCTTTCTACGATCACAGTGATGTCCCATCTCCTTGAGGTCTTCGGCAATCCGACGAGCTCCCGTAGCGGCGGCGATCCACGCTTGAAGTGACGTAAACATATCGTGCTGGACCGCCAGTTTGAGTTGATTCCATTGTTCTTCGAAGATTGTGGGCTTCAGCATCGCCCAGTCGCCTGTAAACAAACGAAGTTCGGTTCAGCATCAAGATGGCGACAGAAGCTTCGGAGTACGTTTCCATGACCTTCCTGAACGGTGGCTTCCACGGCCGCATAGACGTCGGCTATTCGTTGCGGCCGAAAATATGCCCAACCTTTTTTAAGATATCCCTCTCTCGCTCGACACGCCGCAGATCGGCGCGAGGTCCTTGACCTTCGTCTCCAAGAGCTTGCTACCGGACCAATTTTTCAGCTGCTCCTGTTTCCAGCGATACAAAACGTTGACGTTTGAAATGCCCAGGCAGTCAACAACCTGGTGCAGTGTACCCATCCAGAAGCAACTGCACTGCTTCTTCCTTGAACTCATCCGTGTGCGCCGGCGAGTCGATTTACGCACTGATGATTTCTTCTTCCGAGCCATTCTGATGTCCTTTCATATGGACTCCAGAATAGGAATATTCAGGTGTCCCTGGAACCTGTACCACCTCACAAGGTCACGATCCAGTAGCCGAATATCAACCAGGTTGAGGTGCCGGAGCCGATCATTTCCAGCTAGAACGGTCAATCCGTCGCCCGTGATCGAAGTGTAGCAAGCATCCAGTTCTTCGAGCTGGCTGAGCGGTTCCAGGTAATGCATTCCGGCATCAGTAATTTCATCGCACCCTGCAAAGCTCAGTCGCTTTAGCTCGGGAAACGCAGTAACCCACTTTAGATCATCATTCGTTAGCTCACGCGTTTCATGACCCATGTCGGATATACAGGTGAATCGCTTGTGGCGTCAAGCCGAGTTGGGCTGGCGTGCCTCCATCCGAGTTCTTCGCTGAGGAAGAACGAGTTTACCAATACGAAATTCGCAATGATCCACGCCCGTCGGGCATGTTGGCAGAACATGCCGCAGGATCTTGAAACCAAACTTCCTCGATGCCACCCTGATCATCAAGTCTGACAATAGCGTGCAAGCTGTGGATTGCTTTGAGACCCTCTTCGCGATTAAGTGTCGAATCAGCAACAGCGATACGTGTCGCTTTCACGTTCGGCGCAGATGTACCAGCACAATCACCCGGAAATCGCGACGAGCGATTCTCATTGTCCAAATCCCCAGGATCATGGGTGCAAGTCGGCGCATTGGGACAAAACCTGAAGCGAGAATTCAATTGCGTTTTCGTAGAAGCGGTGATTGGCAAACGAAAAAGCTACCCCGGCCGCCGCGGGCGAGCGTCCATTTCAAAACCGCGCGGTTTAAAGCCGCCCTGCGTGCCTAATATGTTTCGACGTTCTGCCAGATGTTCCCATCCGCCGAACGATCGGCCATTATTCTCGTTATCCGGTTGAGAGTCCCACCGAGCAGCAACTCGAGTGTGGACGGCGCCAGACGTATCGTGCCTGGTTCCTTTTGAGACCGTGGGACAGCCGGATCGCAGGTCGTCTTCATTTCAAACCCGAACCGATCGACTGGATTTAGCAATCAGCGTTGCGCGAAAACCAGCGTAATCATTCCTGTCGAATATTAGGAAGCGGGACAAAATGAACAGTCAAGCAGCCAATCGGGATTGAATATCCTCGTGGGGATCGATGTGGCGAGTAAAGACAAGGACTCGACATCGCAGACAATCAGGGCCATCGTGTCCGGACCATCGCAGCAACGAATCAAGCAGCGACCCACCGGTGAAGATTCAGTCGCTGGGCGAGTGACCGAGCACAACCTGATTGTCGTTTTGGAGAGTGCTTCGACCGCAAGATAAAGGTCGCGATTTGCTCGTTGAACTTTCATCAGCATCGTATTGCATTGGCTGTCGAACTCGACAGGTCAGCGAGACTTGCCCGAGGCGATCGGACGCATTGATTTCAAGACCGACCCGATGCTGAGGTCATCGTCCGATTCGGCTGAGAGTGAAATCGTTAAGCCTGCCGCTGCAGAGCCACTGTCGGACGAACAGGTCCGGCTTGGGCGGCTTCAGAACGGCGACTACAGATCCTTGATCTGATCAACCAGGAGCAGAATCGTTTGCATCAGACTCAGGACAAGGAAACTCGGGCGTTGATGATATGGTTCTGAAACCACTCAGAAAACAGCTCAAAACACTGGACGAACGCATTGCAGGGGCTGTGAAAACGATGAGTCCCACACACGCAGAGTCGAAATACTCAACTCTGTGTGAAAGGCATCGGGCCGGGTGACTGTCAGACGTCTTCTGCTGAACTCCCCGAGCTGGGAAAACTCAATCGCAGGCAACGCAAAGCTGGTCGAGTCGTCTGATCAGTCGCCAGTGATTCCGGTCTAGTCCTCCCACAGGCGAAAGACAGTCGGAGGGTGTTCGGGAGAGTTCGCCGTAATGCTTTTTATATGGCGGCGATGTCTGCCGCACAGTTTAACTCCCGCATGAAGAGTTTTCGTATTTGCGATTGCTGGCCGTAGGAAAGCAGAAGAAGGTGGCACTCACGGCTGTCATGCGAAACTCATCACGATCCTCAATACGCTCGTTCGTACGGATCAGCTCTGAAAGATCCTTCACCACCTGTTGGTGACTACGAGCTTGTCTGAGCCCAGCTGTCTTTCACCGTCGCATCGCCTTCACCCCAAAAGGCGATGCGACGGTGAGTTGAAAAGGGGCCCAGCCCCCGTTTGCTGATCCCGAGCGAGCAGTGCCGCCCCCACCATCACACATAAACGGCGAATTCGAAATACAAATCTCCAATCTGAAACTTGATCTCTGTTAACACCGTCGCTGTCCCGATTTTCCAACGGACAGCTAAGCAGACCACAGGGCTTGGTAAAGTACGATGTTGAAATTACTCAATTGGAGCGTGGTTACAGGGCGAGAATCTTACTTGTTCCATTCTCCAGGCAACCACGCTACCAGCCGCAGCACGATTCCGACAACAATCAGCACTCAATGAACATGATTCGCGAAATGGATTTCCATGCGGCGGCGATTCCTCGGGATTCGAACTGTGATCCGGCGTTTCATACGGATTCATTCGCGTCACTACTCGGGTCCTGTTGACAGAACGACCCGCATCACGGGCTGGCGAGAGTTGACTTCGATTTCACAAAACGCTGGCCACCGCCACTCTCGTGCATGGCATGGTTCGTCCGCTCATCCACGCTAAACATTGTGCTCGACCGCCAGTTTGAGTTGATTCCATTGTGTTTGGATTTCTTTAGCACGCTCCAGTCGCCTGCAAACAAGTCGATATTCTTCAGCATGAAGTCGCATAAGCTCAGTACTGAATGCCTTAAGTGTTGCACATGACGGAACTCCCGCCCTCAAATTGATTTTTGACACACTGCGGAAGATCCATGATTGACGATCTCCTCGCTGGTCCTCCGGCAGTTCGATTGTTCTTCGCAGGAAGCGGTCAATCACCGGAAAATAAATGCGAACGCCTTGCCGCCCATGAACATAAAATCTTCCTGGTAGGCTTCATATGGGCATTCTTCAAATCTTGCGAGGTAACGCCTCTTCCGTAACGTGAGGCACGAACCGAAGACTTTGATTCCAGTGCATGCGCATCCAAGTCGCTACGATACGATCGAAGTCAGTTTGTTTGGCAACTTAGCGGGCATGACCTGCGGAGGAATCATCCTAAAGCATCGGTTGCGGCGCATTGATTCTCAACTGGAAATTTGGCAGCGACCGCAACTCGGCTTCGCATTTTTTGTTATCCATCGCCATCCGCAGTTCCGTTGTCACGCCGCTTGTGAACCATCTCCCAACGACAACGAACAAGACACCCCAACCGCGCCCCAAAAATTGCGAGAACTGCTAAAGACGAATTCGGTGGGAGACCGAAGGCGAGCATGCCGCAAAAAACCATATCCAACTGTACGAATAAGAGAACAGGTATTGTGGCGGCGTTTTCATGACTTGGTGCAATGGATGCCATAATGTAGCGGTTTGCGACTACATCAATTCGACTTGCCCTGAAGCTACCAAAACTTACACGGAGCGTCGGATATATTTGCTTGGTATTGTGAACTGTCGGTGAATGCGATGCAGGATCACAGCACTGCCTTCCGGCAATTAGTGCAGCACCGGCAGGCAAGTTGATAAATCGCTGCAAAGGCTAGTTGAATGAACCTGACGCCGTCCCGCGCGGTCAAACTTAGCCATCAGAACGTTGTCGGCACTACGAAGGGTGGATGGATGTCGGACTATCCATTACGCGAAGCCTTCTCGACGAAAGGCGAATGTGTCACTCGGCTGCCACGGGTAAGCTCCGATTACGACGACCTCATCAGGTGAGCCGTTTCGCTGGACCTTAACGCGATTCCGACGTAAGCGGATTGGTGCAAGTTCATTCATCAGTGCCATCTCACCATTCGTAGGTTCCGAGTGAAAATAACCCACCAATCGGATTGAGGATACGTATCAGTGTTAAGTCACGAATTCGGTGTTGACGTCGTCTGGTACTGGCGTCGGGTTTGCATTCGTAGAATGACTGGCCGTAGTCTGGTATGGCAGTCCAGGCTTCTGAACGAAATCGTTTGCGGCCAGTTCTAATGATGTAGAATTGTGATTCAGGTTTCGGCGGCTGACTTCGAGTACGCATAACGGGATCGGCAGGTAGATGCCGGATGGAACCGTCTTGCCAAGCTGTGATTTCACAAATCGCGTCATCGGCCGGCTCCAGTTCGACCGCTTTGTTCTGCCACGATCCGGTAGTGCGGACCAATATAGTCATCGTACGCTAGACAGCACGCCTTGTTGCTGGCTCGGTCGAGCGTTACAAGCTTCGCGAACTCTTCGACACATTGAATTCGACGGATTTAGCGTCCAAATCGGTTTGTCAAATGCCATCCGGAACCTCTTCGATGCTGATGTCCGTATTCGTTGTCAATTAGCATTTGAACCGCGTCCTGAGCATCCGCAGCAATGCGACCTTGCATGGCGGATTCAGGCTTGATCGTCGAGTGCGTCCTTCAGCGCTGGTGAAGTCGCTTTCACTCGGGAGTCCATTTTCGACGTGCCTGCTCGAATTGGGTTCATGTCCACATACGCAATGCAGGCCGTGATAGCAACGTTTTGAAGAGCAAGTGGCTGAGCCTTAAAGCGGCCCTCCCAAAAACGAGCCCGGATTCACGTTGTCATCCTTTTGCCCGGCGAGAAGCTGCGGCAAGTCTCAGCTCAGACACCGCATGAACCACGAAATATCGCTTCAACCGCCGCGGGCTAACCCTTCAGGCCTGACCGTGTCGTTGCGGATGGCGTTGAGCTCGAATTCTGTGGGCTCAGCGGCGGTTCCGGATTCATCCGCCGCTGAGGAAACATTGGCGTTCCACCACCGCAGAGTTCCATCCTCGTCATCCGACCACGTCTTCATGCCACATCGGGCCAGTCCTCACAACCACATGCAGGTGATTGCTGAGCTCCGCAAAGTGAGCACATCGATCGCAAAGATGCCGGCCAACTCCTCAAGCCGCTCCCGAACCCATTCCTTCCGATGCGAATAGTCTTTCCCGGACCGACGATCCCGCCGCAAAGATGCGTCCGCCTCACGCATCGATTGATCAAATGAAATGCCTGAACCTCATCCTCAGCACAAATCTCCACCCGATTCACTCGCGGCATCGCACAAATCCTTCAAAAGAAAGCCAACATCGATCTCGCCCGAACTCTAATAGCAGCAACCGCTTCCGTCAATTAGGTGGATGGCACCAATGTTGTTCGGTAAACGAAGGAAACGACGTTGAAAAACCGAAAGGCGAGCTAACTCCGGTTGACCGATTTGTACGGCATTTCGGACTACCAGAGAACTCAGCCAATCGGGGCGATATAGTAGCGACCAGAAATACCCTCGATGTCGTGATAGTAGTAGAAACAGTCGGGATCGGCAGATTGTATTGCGGCAATCACTTGGGGTAGCTCTTCGTGTGTGATAATTGTTCGGACGACCACAAATGGGTCGCCGCTGTGGCCACCGGTGCCCTGATGCGTTGTGTACGTTCGATGTGCCGATGTGTTTGTGATTGCCGCGCCGACTTCCTTCTGCCGGCGCGTGATGATCGCGAGCATGGTGATCTTGAACTTGCGATACAGGTTGTTGAGCGTTTCGGCGGACGCGAAGATGTAAATGCACGTGTACATCATTGTGTTGACGACCGATTCGAATTGCCCGTTCTTTATGAGGTCCATCACGAGGCCGAAGGCAGTGGAACCAATGGCGGCAACAATCGCAATCGAGCCGACGGGCTTCAGGTACTTGACGGCAAAATACGCCCCAAGGATGTCCTCGTCGCCGGTGGAGCCACGGTGGGTGAAAGCGAGTGCTTTGGCAACACCTGCAAGCAGCCCACCAAATAGAACCAATATGATTCGCTCGTTCTGAGGTTCTGGCTGCGCGAACTGTAGTTCAGGCAGCACGGCGAGTCCCACACCGACGGTGCCAACGACGAGAAGCGAGCGTTGTGCAAAGACTCGGCTGACGCGTGCGAACGCGAAGGCGAGCAACGCCGACTGAAACAGCAAGTAGAGCGCGATGAAGAGCCAGTAACTCTCGAAGTAGTACGACAATGCCGTGGCAATGCCTTCCGTTCCGGTCAGGATGACTTTGGAAGGAAGAACGAAGTACTTCAAAGCGAGGGCGTACAAGATGCCAGCAAGAAGGTTCAGGCCGTAGTCAATCAAGGGTCGACGCACGAAGATTCATCCGTGAAGGTGGGTGAGTTGTTGCCGTATAAAGAATCCATGAAAACCGTTTGGAGCAGCGGGTTCTTGACTGCTGGGGGAAGCGAGACGGAGAAGGTTGGTGTTGAGTTCGCCGGTGTTGACGAAGCCATCATGGAACGCCTTCATGTGTTCAAGAATGGTAACTGGCAGCGACGCGGTGTACGCAGCAGCTCGCCATTCCATCATCAGATCGAATGCAATTTCCGAGAGTTTGGGCTTCCTGGCGGTGAGCCGATCGATCCGTTCGCCCCAGTCATCGCTGAAGAAGTTGCAATACGTGTCAAATGTGGTGGTAATATATAGGGTACGCAGAAACTCGTCGCGCATTGTCCCACGCCTCCATGTGCGAGGAGAGTGTCGTTTTGATGGTTGACACCGGGTGTTGCATTCTGGTTCGGGGAATGTGGGTAGCCAGATTACGCGTTCGGATAAGCGGATTGGCGTTCTCGAGGTTCCATCCTCGATCGAGTCCATGGCCAATCTGCTTCATCCGATTGTTAGTCGCAAGTCCCGAGAGACTTACAACTACGATAAGGTAACAGAATTCTGTGGTGCTTCGGGGTGACCGAAGCATTGCGTGTGGAGGAACTCCACGCTCTATCGCGCCCGAAAAAGCTTCCGGGAGCTTATCCGAACGCGTTAAACGCGGCACGGACGCCGCGATTAACGCCCGAGGTAACCGGGCGGCGACAAGAGACCTTGGAATACGGAAAACCGCCGCCCGCCGCTCCGGTTGACCGCCTTGTTAGGGCTCTTTCTGCAGCTTCGCGATCGCCGCTTCGGCTGTTTCCGCGACAGACACGCGGTCTCCCGCACTCGGCATTGCGTCGTCGCTCAAGAGCTGCCGGAGCTTCGGTAATGCTTCAGTCGCGCGAAGTTTCAGGAGCGCATTGATGGCGCAGACCCGAACCAACGCATCACGATCATCGAGGGCGTCAATCAATGGCGAAGTAGCGCGCGCGTCACCGATTTCGCCTAAAGCCCAAGCCACGTTGTAATTGATCTCGGCGTCGTCCAGGAATGGGATCAGCAGGTCTACAGCAGCAAGATCCTTCAACCCTCCGAGCAGATGCACCGCATAGTAACGATCAGCTCGAATCTGGGCCTCAACACTGAACTTACCACCTGATATGCCCTGACCTTCGGGCCGCTCCGAGCGATCGCTCAGGATGGAACCAATCGTCTTGAGTCCACGGGGATCGCCCAATCCTGCGAAAATGAACGCCGCATTCCCGCGCAGATGCCTGTCCTCATTCTCCAGCCACGGCTCGAGACGCTGTAGAACGCGAGAGTCCCGACGGCTCACGACTCGCTTGGCTACCTCAAGCTGCCGCCAATCGACTTCTGTCTTCTCAAATTCGTCCAGTAGTTGATCAATGGTCTGCGATCGGTGGTCATCCGCGGCTGACACTTCCAACACGCTTCCCATCAGAAAGACAAGGACGAGTGTGCTGACACAGGTTCTCATGGCATGGCCCTAACGACCGCCGTAACCGGGCACGAACGGTAGACTTTGACTTCAGATGCCGCGTGATTGAGTGTTCCGGTTCACGGCTTAGTTCTGTCGAAATGCGAGGGTTAGCGTTTTAAGTCAGGCCCCTTGGCAGGCGGAATTCTAAGTTCTTCGAGTTCAATCTGGTTCGATTCCAAGTTGACAACCACCCGAAACATGTTGTCCTTCACGGAATGAACGATCCGCCAATCGCATTTGTGATCAATCTGTTCGAAAGAAACGGAGACAGTAGCGGCGGGACAGCTGGCAAGTTTCTGAAGTTGATCGTTAATCGCCGTCGTGTTACCGGCGAAGTGTAAGGTAGAGACCCTCATAGTAGAGCGACCACCAATGAATCCGCAGTTCTCGGTCTCAAGAGCCGCCCGGACTTGTTTGCGCGCGTGCTCAGGATAATCACGGGAGAACGGAACATTCGAAGCTGAAGGAAGCAGAATCAGTATTGCGAAAGCAGCATTCGTCGTCACGGCGAGCAGGTTTGAGGTGACGATGACAATGAAAAGGAGTCTGATCCGTGACATCTATTTGCTCCTTGGTTTCACGTTAGTAGCAAGCTGAATGAGGCGCAAGGTAAATCTAAATCAGTCAGCCGTGCAGTAAGACAGAACGTTCAAGCTAACCCGGTGGCCGCGAGCGAGCTTCCATACCAAAAAAACCAGTTCGGCCACTCGGGTTCAGCGCCTTGTTCGCATTTGCGATTGAGTCTTGGGAGTCAACTGCACGAGTGGACTCTGCTGGCTGACCAATGTGCTATGGAATCAAGAAGTGGGCAACAGCAGGCGGTGCCTGATCTAATAAGGGTTATAGCTCTGGACGTGGTTCGTTGCAAATTGCATAGATAGGGTACGTGTAGAGGTTACGGCATGCGCCATGCTCACATTTCCAAAGAGTGAGGTCTAGCGTGCGGCCTTTTGCGATATCTTCAATCTCGTTGTCAAAGAGATAGATGTCCCAAGTGCAGGGTGGTGTTTCGCATGGCCGATAGTAAAAATTGAACCGCCGAGCCTTCTTGTCACACAGACCACCGGTCACGGGCGCGATGCTCTGATTTTGAATCATGTCATCGGAGACCGTTTCTGCCCAATCTGCATGTCCAGCAATGCCCGTATACCAAACGTATTCGAAGAAGTGTCGCAACTCGGACGGAATGGACTTTTTCACCGCGATGACTTCTTCGGCAGGCTTTCCCATGGCTCTCAATGCGAACGACCGCGATCACCCGGTTGCGGCGAGCGACGCTGTAAAGTGTGAAAAGCAAACCACCGCAACTCGGCGTGCATCGCATTGTTATGCGATTGGCGGCTTTCGTTTTCGATTACCGAGCCTTGTTTTCCACCTTGAGTGTAAGGTCTCAAGTCTCTCTTTGCTGATCAAGCCGTTCTTGGCGAGATTGGCCGATATGTAGACCCCGAATCTCTCGACATGAGTTGGGGATTGTGTTTCCGTATCATGGATTTGCAAATCGCACGGTAGGCCGGAGACGCCAGCAGGTTCTCCACAGAGAGTGGTATTGGGGTCTCCAAGTGTGATCGTGACATTCGCCCAGACGGACTCTGCTGCAATCGATCGAATTGACGATGCATCACTGCAGCGAAAGCGAATCCAGACTTCGTGCCTGTCGGGGACACGAAAAACGCACGCCGATTCCATCCCATGATACGTGAGCAGCAGTTGTTTGATTTCGTCCAGAGAATCTTGTTCTGTCATTTGTTTACGAACGAGCGTCCGCACTGATGGAAACAGCAGATTAGAAATTGGGTCCAAAATTATCGCATAACAGATTTTAGACGGAAACGGCGAATTAGGCGGAAAGGTTTTTTCCGTCTAAATCTGACGGATTCCGTCTAAGCCCGAAGTTGTTGGTGCTGAAAATTCAGTCGACAAAATGTACGACCCCTACGTAACAGTGTCAATGCAAAGAACATACGTGTCCAGGAGCAGCACGTAAGCTCTTTGCTTCCCGGTGGAAGCAGATCCAAAATGCAGAATGAAACACCGAATCGCCTGGCCACCGGAAAACCGCGGCATTTGGACCAACTGCGTCATAAATGCAGACTGCTGCACGATTCCATCCGCACGGAAAAGGCCTACGCAGACTGGGTCATTCGGTTCTTAAGTTTTCACCGAACTAAGGATGGCACCTGGATCCATCCGGCGGAATTGGACGGTGCAAAGATCGCCCAGTTTCTGACTCACCTGGCCGTCGCAGGAAAGGTATCGGCCAGTACTCAAAATCAGGCCTTGTGCGCCATCGTGTTCCTGTATCGGCAGGTGCTGGAGATTGAGCCGGGCAATATTGACGGAGTCCACGCGCAGACGCCCTCGCGACTGCCAACCGTTCTGTCCGTGAACGAAGTCCGTAGAATTATCGAACAATGTCCGGCAGGCTCAACTGAACGTCTGATGATCGAACTGTTCTACGGCACGGGCATGCGATTACTGGAAGTGTGTCGGCTAAGAATCAAGGAGATCGACTTTGAGCGGCGTCAGATCATGGTGAGGGACGGAAAGGGTGAAAATGACAGAGCGGTCCCTCTGCCCGATCGCTGCGTTGCCGCGCTGCAAAAGCACATCGATTTCGTAACGACACAACATCGGAAGGATCTGGCGATGGGCGCCGGACATGTCTGGCTGCCGTACGCGATCGCAGAGCCCCCAAATGTGCTCAGCAGCCTTCGGGCCAGTTCGGCAATAGGGGACAGACACCTCGCCTGACTTAGCCTCCCCTTTGGGTCGGGTTAAACGAGCGGCAGGCACAGTTTTGGAACGCACCTGTTGGAATCAGGCAGCAATATTCGAACGGTTCAGGCCGTGAAGAACTACTGTCGTGAAGAAATGTGTCAGACCCAGTTGTGGTCAGCAGCCTTCGGCCCCCATTCTGAACACAAATCTTCAATCAAAGTAACGACGCTGAGAGTGACATTACAGGCAGGTCTTCTATAAAGGTAGTACCTGACAACGTTATCAACGAAAATCGTGGAAGCATGCCGTGACTGAACTGAATCTGAAAGACTTCGAGTGGAAGACTGCCGTTCGACAGATGACAATCGACGACTTCGATGCACTCGTCGATATGCAACTGAAGTGTTTTCCGGGCATGCACCCCTGGCAGCGAGATCAGATTGAAAGCCAGATCGCGACTTTTCCGGAAGGCCAGCTGGTCGTCGAGATTGACGGTAAGGTCGCCGCCTCATCATGCAGCCTGATGCTGGAATACGATCCGAATCTGGCCTGGCACGACTGGAAGAAAGTTGCGGATGGTGGCTACATCAGAAATCACAATGCCAAAGGCGACACCTTGTATGGCATTGAAATCATGGTGCACCCTGACTTTCGGGGGATGAAACTGTCTCGCCGCTTGTACGATGCCCGCAAACAGCTCTGCCGCGAAAAAAATATTGCGCGAATCATCATCGCTGGACGCATACCTGGTTACCACAAGCACGCCGAAAGAATGACCGCGCGTGAATACGTCGATGACGTAATGGACAAGACCCTTTACGATCCCGTGCTGACAGCTCAACTTGCCAACAGTTTTGTTCTGCAGGGTTTGATTGCCGATTACTTTCCATCCGACACCGCCAGTTGCGGATATGCCTCGTTTCTGGAATGGCTGAACCTGGACTACCAGAAAGGGGCGAGACGACGTTACGGTCACACAACAGAGCTTATTCGGCTGGCTGTCGTTCAGTATCAAATGCGGACCATTGATTCGTTTGATGAATTCGCGAAGCAGTGTGAATTCTTTATTGATACCGCCAGCGAATACAAAAGTGATTTCGTTCTGTTTCCTGAGCTTCACACAACACAGTTGCTTTCGTTTGCACCAAGTGAGCGACCCGGGCAGGCCGCACGCAGGCTTGCTGAGTTCACACCGCAGTACCTGGACTTCTACACCGAAATGGCCGTCAAGTACGACGTGAACATCATCGGTGGCTCACATTTTGTTCTGGAAGAAGAGTACCTGTACAACGTGTCGTATCTGTTCCGTCGCGACGGGACGCTTGGGAAGCAGGAAAAAATTCATATTACCCCCAGTGAAAGAAAATGGTGGGGCGTAACCCCCGGTCGGCGCGTCAACGTTTTTGATACCGACTGCGGACCCATTTCTATTCTGATTTGCTACGACATAGAGTTTCCGGAACTTGTCCGCATCGCTGCCCAGAAAGGTGCTCAGATTATTTTCGTGCCGTTCAACACGGATACCCGTCACGGATATTTGCGAGTTCGCCACTGCGCACTGGCGAGATGTGTTGAGAACCACGTCTATGTTGCCGTCGCGGGGTGCACAGGCAACCTGCCATTCGTCGAAAACTCTGACATCCATTACGCGCAATCGGCCATTTTTACTCCGGCGGACGCCGAGTTCGCTCGCGACGCAACAGCGGCCGAATGCAATGCCAACATCGAAACAATGATTATTCACGACGTGGATGTTGAACAGCTGCGAAGGCACAAAATCGCTGGCAGCGTTCAGAACTGGAACGACCGTCGGCAGGATTTGTATAAAGTGGTCTACATCGAAGACGGCGAGTCTCATGAAGTCTGATCACCTGCGATTCGGTATCCTGGGAACAGCTCGGATTGCAGAGTCCGTCGTGCCCAGAATGCAGGCGACCTCCATCGCCTCGGTTACAGCCGTGGCCAGTCGATCCCAGGCTCGCGCAAAGGATTTTGCTGAACGGCACGGTATCCCGATAGCACTGGAAGGTTATGACCAGCTGATTGCGTGCCCCGATGTCGACGCTGTTTATATTCCGCTGCCCCCGTCCATGCATCGGGACTGGACCATCCGTGCCGCCGCGGCGGGGAAACACGTGCTGTGCGAAAAGCCACTGGGCTGCAATGCGCATCAGGTTGATGAAATGATTTCCACCTGCCAGCAAAATAACGTCGTGCTGCTTGACGGTGTGATGTGGTATCACACAGCCAGAGCACAACGGCTTGTCGAAATTGCACGCAGCAGCGAACTGGGAGAGATCCGGCAGATCAACAGCGTCTTCACTTTCTCTGGTGATCAGCTCGCTGCAGACAATCTTCAATGGAATCAGGAACTTGGTGGCGGAGCATTGCTGGATCTTGGCTGGTACTGCGTCGGTGCAACGCTCCTGATCAAACAATGTCTGCCCATCCGAGTCAGCGCTTTTGCAAAATTTCGAGGCGATGTTGATGAGCGAATGAACGGACTGATGCAGTTCGAAGACGGCAGCATGGCATCGTTCGAGTGTGGATTCGACACCGTTCGACGTCGCTGGATAGAAATCGCCGGCACGAACGCTTCCCTCGTCTGCAGTGATTTCACGAAGCCATGGAATCCGGATCAGCCCACACTTCGCATCGTCGATGGAAACGGCAAAGGTTCTACTCAGGTGATCCCCCACCCACTTCAGGAAGAATGCATGATCGATGCATTTTGCAAACTGGCGGCGGAAGGCACCACAGAACACGCGTGGCTGAAACTGTCGCGAGACACCCAATATGTCTGCGACCTGCTCGCAAACGCTGCCACCTGAATTCACATCGAACCACTTTGGCGCCTCTAGCTGTCCGTTGAAAAACCGGGACAGGCAGGATGGATGGCCGGAAACCGTCGTGTCTTAAGGTCTCCTGCTCGAGCCGGTCCCGTTCTTCAACAGGCCGCCAGCCAAAGTGTGAACAAAGCGATGCAAGTAAGAAGTAGTCGAAAAAATAGTGCACA